>NZ_JBKVCZ010000072.1:0-33833 GCF_046966825.1 Hungatella sp.
GGACTATGAGTATTTCCGGTTCAGCGGGCATGAAGAGGATGAAAGCTACCTGGCAGAGACCATTGAAGAGAAGCATTATGAGACGTGTATGCGAAGCGGAGCCGGACTGGCGGCCGCGGTGCTGGCCTCTGCTGCCCGGCATAACGGTGCTTCGGGGGAGTATCCCTGCGGCAGGTATCTGCAGGCGGCGGAAGAGTCCTTTCAGTATATGACGGAGCACAACGAACAGTATTCCAGCGACGGAACCTGGAATTTCCTGGATCAGTACTGTGCCCTGGCGGCGGCAGCCGAGCTGTATGAGACCACGGGCTCTGAGAAATACTTAGAGGCGTGCAGACGATTTTTCCGCGGGATGAAGGACAGCGCTGTCTCTATGGAGCAGGGCGTCTGGTTCACGGCCAGGGAGGGAGAACTGTATTTCCATCCTTCTGATGAGGGATTTCCTCTCATTGCCATGATGAAATACGGCAGTCTGGAACCGGAGGAAATGCGGAGAAAAGAGGCGATGGACCTGGTGGCACAGGCGTTTGTCCATGTGCTTTCCATCAGTGGGAAACCGTTTGGATACGCGGCATTTACACAGAAGATGGGGGAGACAGAGACCAGCCGGTACTTCTTTCCTCACGATACGAAGGCGGCGCCCTGGTGGCAGGGGGAAAATGCCAGAATCGCATCTCTGGCCGCGGCGGCACTCCGTTTTTCCTGGCAGAAGGAAGCGGGGGAAATGTCCGGTGCGCTCCGTAAGTTTGCCGGGCACCAGCTGGACTGGATCATGGGATGCAATCCCTTCGACAGCTGTATGATCGACGGCTTTGGCAGAAACAACATTCAGTATTTCTTCCGGAACCAGTATGATTTCATGAACAGTCCGGGGGGAATCTGTAACGGAATCACGTCGCGGGAAGCGGATGACAAGGGGCTTGAATTTATCATGGCCCCCACTGCGGAATGTGACGACAACTGGAGATGGGCGGAGCAGTGGCTTCCCCATGCCTGCTGGTATTTAAATGCCATGGGCTGGAAACTGAAACGGGTGAAATGATATGGCTTCCAAATATATTGAACGCAAACGAATATTAGTGAAAATGGAGAATATCGAGAGGTATCCTCTTTCCATCGTTCACGCCCCCATGGGATATGGAAAGACTGTGGCGGTGCGGGAGTATTTAGACACCACTGAGGCGGACTGCGTCTGGGTCTCCCTGGCAGGCTCGGAGGGGGAAGCCGACTATTTGTGGGCGAGACTGTGCGATGCCTTAAACGAGGTGAATGAGGACCTGGCGGCGCGGTTTTCTGCCATCGGATTTCCCTATGACTGCTTTAAAACCGACGCGCTCTTAGACGTTCTCATGGACTATGATTATAAAAACCATCTGATTCTCGTATTCGATGATTTTCACACAATTGAGGAAAACAGCGTGTTTGATCTGATAAAGGCCATCGTCCGGGAGCGGCTTTCCGGCCTTCATATCGTGCTCATCACCAGGGAACTGGCAAAACTGGATGCGGCGGATTTATACCAGAAGCAGCTGTGCTTCACTATCACGGAGAAATCCTTAAAATTCAACCGGGAAGAGGTGTTCCAGTACCTGGATTTCATGGAATGCCGGATGAGCGAGGAAGAAAGGGAGCGGGTCTACCAGATCACCGACGGATGGGAATCCATGCTTTATATCACCGCAAAGGGAATCAAGCAGGGACTTCCCGTGGGCAAGAGTGCCACTGCCGATGACATTATCGAACAGAACTTCTACCATGACTTAAGCCCGGCGGAAAAGGAGGTTCTGTGGCGGCTGTCGGTCCTGTCATCCTTTACGAAGCGCATGGCGGCCGCAGTGCTGGATAATTCGGAGCTTTACGACGCCTTCGAAATGCTCATCAGCAAGAGTGTATTTTTCGTCTTTCATGAATCCGGCCACACGTACCGGCTGAGAAATATATTAAGAGACTACATCTACGAGCGCGCCCTGATCGACCGGGTGGATTTTACGGAGGTTTACAGAAAGAGCGGGCAGTGGCTGCTGGCCGACGGCCAGTACTCCAAAGCCTTTGAATGCCTGTACCGGGCGGGAGAACTGGAGGAGATTCTCTCCATTTTAAACCAGGATACTCAGAACGATAAGGGAATCTGGAGCAGCGGAAATATCCGCCAGGTGTTTGAAAAGGCCGGCAAGGAGCTGTGCTACCAGTATCCGTTCGCCTATTTAAAATACCTGCTGGCCTGTGCCATGGACAGGAAGCGCAACTACATTCCCCGGGTAAAGCTCTGCCTCGACCGGCTGGAGGAATACTGCCGCGGTTCTGAGTGCAGGGATGAGATGCGGGAAATGGTTCTGGGAGAAATCTGCATGGTGCGGAGCCGGATTTCCTTTAACGACATCGCGGTCATGGCGGAATATGCCAGAAAGGGTGCGGAATATTTCGGCGGCGGATGTTCCTGCATCGTGACCAAGGAGACGGAATTTACCTACGGTCTTCCCTGTATGCTGATGGGATACGTGAAAGAGCAGGGAAGTGTGGCGGAGGTGCGGGACGCCTTTTGTACCCAGGGTATGAGCCTTGCGGAATCCACCGACGGCTGCGGAATTGGCTGCGACTCGCTGGCTGCGTCCGAGGCTGCGCTGGAGACGGGAGCATGGGAGCAGGCGGAGCTTCACGCCTATAAGGCGTATTTTAAGGCGAAGGCGGCGGAGCAGCTGGGCATCATGATTTCTTCCAAGCTGGTGCTGGACCGTCTGAATCTGATACAGGGGAGCAGCAGGGACCGGATCCTTTCAAACAGCACGTTAAAGGACGAGGTGATCGCGGCCAACAACCCGGTTTTAAACACCACCTTTGATTTGTGCGGCGCCTATATTAACGGATGCTTAGGAAGGGTGGACAGCATTCCGGAGTGGATCAGGAAAGGGGATATCGAAAAGGGAAATTTCCTCTTTCAGGGAACCGGATTTTTCTATGTGGTCTATGGAAAATGCCTCCTGCTGGGAAAAAAATACATTGAACTGGACTCCCTCTGCGAATCCTTTTCCACCTTCTTAAAGCCGTTCCAGTACCACCTGATCCGGATTTATTTCATGATTTATGAGTCTGTGACGAAGAGCTATTTAGAGAGCCGCCCCAGGGGCGAGGAGATCTTGAAAGAAGCGCTTAAGCTGGCGGAGAAAGACCATCTCATCATGCCTTTTGCCGAGAATACGGGCCATGTCAGGCTGATGCTGGAGGCGCTGTTAAAACGGGAAGAGAATCCCTATATCCGGGAGGTGCTGGAGGCCTGCAGGCGGTACAGCAGCCAGCTGAAGCTTTTTCACGCCTGCGAGGTATCGCTGACGGACCGGGAGCTGGAGATTTTAAAGCTGCTGGACGAGGGCTATACCCACGAGGAAATCGCCGGTGAGATCTATATTTCCATCGCCACGGTGCGGTACCACGTCAAAAATATCTACCAGAAAATGGATGTGAACAACAAAATACTGGCGTTAAGAAAAGCGAAAGATCTAAATCTTATTTAATAAAGGAGAACCCCATTATGGAGAGCAATGCGCATATTGTAGAATACTGGAAGACACAGCCGGAGGTCCTGGAGGCGTGTTTAAAGAACAGCCTGCCGCTTACGGAGAACTTCGTAAAGCTGTATAAGGAGGTCAGCCCGACCCACTTATATCTGGTGGGAAGCGGCACTTCCTTAAATGCGGAGGAAACGGCAGTCTCCTTTATGAAAGAGATGCTGGATATCGATGTGATTTCCATGCCGTCGTCCTACGTACATAATATCCGCGGAGAACGGCCGCTGCTGGTGTTTCTGTCTCAGGGCGGTTCCTCGACCAACACCTTAAAGGCGATGGAGGAGATGGCGGCATATCCGTATATTACGGTTACGGGGGAAGAGACGTGTGAGATCGCGGCGCGAAGCCCTCACCACATGATTATCGGATGCGGGGAAGAGCCGGTAGGACCGAAGACCGTGGGCTATACGGCGTCGGTCATGATCCTGTACTTGATGGCCATGGAGGCGGCGAGGGCCGTCGGGATCATCGGGGAAGAGAGATACGCTGCTGTCCGCACCGGACTTTTAGCAGGGATATCCCATATGCGGTACAATATGGAGGCCATTTCCGGATGGGCGGCCGATCATAAGGAGAAGCTTAAGGAGATTGAAAAGTACATCTTTATCGGCCATGGAACGGGAGCGGCCGCATTAAAGGAAGGCTGCTTAAAGGTTCTGGAAACCATTAAATATCCTGCATTCAGCTATGAGTTTGAGGAGTATTTACACGGCCCGATCCTCGCGGTGGACGATCACACGGGAGCATTTCTCTTTCTCTCAGGAAAGCTGGGAGAGCGGGAGCGTTTCAAGCGGCTGGCAGAGTGTCAGAGCAAGTACTCCGAATACACCTTCCTGATTACCGACGAGGAGGGGGATTCAGACGAAAAGACGTTAAGGATCAGAAAGACGGGAGCCATGTACACGGAAGTCTTCGAAATCGTGGTGATTCCCCAGTACCTTGCCGCTGTGGTCCAGGGATATCTAGGCATCGTGGATGGGTCGCCCCTGTATGACGAGTATACAGCGCTCTGTCCAACAAAATACAGGAATGGTAAATAAGGTGACGATATGGATTACGTATTAGGAATTGACTCTGGGGGAACAAAATTTCTCGTGAAAGCGGTGGGAATGGACGGAAAGGAACTGGCGGAGTACGAAGGGCATCCGGCGGGGCTGTACCGTTTTTCCAGAAATGAGGCGGTTCGCACCATTCAGGACAATTTGGAATGGTGCATCGGTCAGGCCGGGCTGGCGAAAGCGGACTGCCGGGCGATCGTCTGCGGGACCACCGGCATTGACAGTGAAGAGGACCGGCAGGAGGTGGAGGAGATCTACCGGCTGCTTCCGGGATTTTCCTGTCCTGCCCTGTGTGTCAATGATGCGGAGGTGGCCCTCTATGCGGTGACCGGAGGAACGGGCGTCGTAGTGATCTCAGGAACCGGCTCCATCGCATTTGGGCGGAATGGCGGCGGCAGGACGGAGCGCAGCGGCGGATGGCCTCCCTGCATCTTCGGGGACGAGGGCTCCGGCGCATGGCTGAATCTGAAAGCGCTGGAGTACATGAGCCGCGTCCTGGATGGAAGGAAAGAGCGAACGCTGCTCTACGACCTGTTGAATCAGGAGGTTGGAATCTGCGGGCCAAAGGATTTAATCCGCATCTGCCAGAGAATCGAACGGGAGAACACCGGCTTTTTAAAACTGGGACCGGTCGTGATGAAGGCACTGCGGGAAGGCGATGAAAATGCCGGGGAAATCACCCGCACTGAGGCGGAGCTGACCTTTGAACTGGCGGATTCGGTGGTGCAGAAGCTTGAAATCTGGCGGGAACCGGAGTTCACGGTCGGGGCATGGGGGAGCGCTATCGTGAAAAATCCGTATATTTTGAACTCGGAACGATTTCTGGAGAAATACTCTAATGTGACGGTGACTGTGGCGGTTCGTGACGCGGCATACGGGGCATGCAGGATCGCCCTCGATATTCTGTGCGGTGAAACCGGAATCTACCGGTTTTAGGAGGCGGCTATGAAGAAGAATCCATGGTTTCGTTTTCTGATCCTCCAGTGCTGCGCCGTGACCGTCAGCGTGTCCCAGCTAAAGGTCTCGGCAGTTATGGCGCAGGTGGCCCAGGGCTTTTCCATCTCCATGGGCGCTGCCGCCGGACTGATGTCATTTTTCACGGTCGCCGGCATCGTGCTGGCGATACCCGGAGCGGCTCTGATGGAGCGGATGGGAGCAAAGCGTCTTCTGCTCCTTTTAATGGCCTGTCTGTTTGCCGGAAATGCAGTGGGGGCCGTGGCAGGGGCCTATCCCCTGCTGATGGCCGGAAGGCTGCTGGAAGGTGTGGCTTACGCCATGATCATCATGGTTGGCATCGATCTGATCAACACCTGGTTTCCCCACGGCGGCGCAGGAACCGCCACGGGAATTTTCAATACGTTTGCAGCAGTCGGCAATTTTATCACGCTGAACGGCGCTCTGATGGTAGTTAAGAGATGGAATGTGAGGACGCTGTGGTGGATCGGCGCAGCGCTGGCGGCTGTGGATCTTATACTGGTTTTGGCGTTTATCCCCGCGGAAAAGCCAATTCCGGACCGAAGCAGGAACCGGGAGAACGATGGTAATACGGCCGCGTCGTCCACGGGAGATATGGTGCGTGAAGCGTTTCGGGACAAGCGTCTCATGAGTCTGGGCGCGGCTCAGATGCTTATGGCGTTTATCCTGTTTGGATTTATCACCTGTTATCCGCTGCTTTTTACCGGCTACTACCATCTGGCGCCGGAGAAGGCCAACTTCTATTCCAGCCTGAATGGCCTGTTTGGCATTCCGGCCTGTATCGTATGCGGAATTCTGGCGGAAAAGACCGGAAATCCCTGCCGCGTGGCCATGGCCGGGGCCGTGGGAACCGTTATTGCCGGATTCACCATGCTGATCCTGACACCCGGAACGTACGTGGTTCATGTGCTGGCCAGCGCTGTATTCCCAGGAGGACTTGTGATGACCTCCATCTTCTGCATGGTGCCCGCCATCGCAAAGCGAAAGGAGTCAGTTGGCTACTATATGGCGGTTGTAAACCTGCTGTACTACACGGGGGTATTCTTTGCAACGCCGGTTATGGTGAAACTCATGGAAGTATCATGGCCGGCGGCAGCCGGAACCGTTGCGGTCATGGCGGCGGCATCGCTCATTTTTTTATTTCATTGTAAGGTACAGCCTGCGAAATAAAAAACCTCCGGGGGATGCGCACTCCGCGCTGTGCGGCGGAAGAAAGGGCGGCAGGAAGATCCTGAAATAGAGTTGACAGCTGATTCTGTATACGATTATAATAAGTGCAGAAAAAGGTTCATTTCGGAAACGTGAAATGAAGTTGGAAATTGTAACAGTTCAGACGGCGGATGTCTGAACTGTTACGGAAAATCAACAAAAATAGTCACTGAGCCTGCCGGCGGGTGGCTATTTTTTTAGGAGGTATACCATGGAATGGAGCACACTGTTATGTGAGGACAGAATCAGGAGTCTGGTGAAGAGACCGACGGGAACGGATTTAAGGACGGAGTTTGAAAAGGATTACCACCGCATCATCGGAAGCGCGTCATTTCGGCGTCTACAGGATAAGACGCAGGTATTTCCGCTGGACCGCAGCGATTTTATCAGGACCAGACTGACACATTCGCTGGAGGTATCGTCATTTGCAAAGTCGCTGGGACAGAACATCTCCGCCAGCATCCGGACCGTGATTAAGGATGAGTCGTTTCTGCCGGAGCACGCACTGGCCATGTGCGATATTTTACAGTGTGCCGGGCTGATTCACGATATTGGAAATCCGCCTTTCGGGCATTTTGGAGAGACCGCCATTCAGGACTGGTTTAAGAGGAGGCTTCCCGAGCTGCGCTTTCAGAGGAACGGGGAGGAGGAGGCGCGGCCGCTTGACGAGGTGCTGAACCGCCAGATGGTGGAAGATTTCTATCATTTTGAGGGAAATACCCAGGCGCTCCGTGTGGTGACCAAGCTGCATTTCCTGGTGGACGAGCACGGCATGAATCTAACGAAGGCGCTTCTGGCTTCTATCATTAAGTATCCGGGATCGTCTCTGGAGGTGGATAAGCACAGCGGAAACATCAAGACGAAGAAGATGGGGTATTTCTATGCTGACCGGGAGGCATTTGACGATATTCAGGCTTCCTGCGGGACGAACGGGGCCAGACATCCGCTGGCATTTATTCTGGAGGCGGCCGACGATATTGCCTATGCCACTGCGGATATTGAGGATGCGGTGAAGAAGAACTGCCTGACCTTCGAGCAGCTGGTCCGGGAGCTGACGGAGTATAAAAAAGAGAGTCAGAATGAACGGTACCGCGATATGGTGTCATGGCTGACGGACAAATACAACCGGGCCGTGAGTAAGGGCTACAGCCGCCCGGATTTATATGCGGTCCAGAACTGGGTGGTCACCATGCAGGGGCAGATGATCGGCGGGGCCACGGAAGGCTTTACCAACAATTATCAAGAGATTATGGCGGGAACGTATAAGATGGAGTTGACCGCGGGGACGGATGCGCAGCTTCTTATGGAGGCGCTGGGAGACATCGCCTACCGGTATGCGTTCGTGTCCAAACCGATCCTGAAGCTGGAAATTGCGGCGGAGACTATTTTCAATTTCCTCCTGGATAAGTTTGTGGACGCGGTGCTTTATTTCGATACGGGAAGAAAACAGAGCGCGGTACAGGAGAAACTGGTCTCGCTCATCTCCGATAATTACAAGAAGCTGTATTTTATCTGTTCGGATGGGAAGAGCGAGGAGGAGAAGCTGTATCTGAGACTTCTGCTGGTTACCGATTATGTGTGCGGGATGACGGACAGTTATGCGAAGGACTTGTATCAGGAGTTGAATGGGATTGCGTAAAAAACAGGGAGTAAAGCAGGGACTGAATCCAAAAAGTCCTTGCTTTTTCCCATCATATCATGTATGATGAAAAAAATAATTCTTATGAAAGAAGATTAGAAGGAGTGTAGTGCATGTTATCGGTAGAAAAGGCAGCTTTCCTCTAAAACAGAATACTGCGGAGCGCAGCAGGAAACCGGAGAGAATACCGGTGTCTTTGTGGCGTGATCCACTACCTTTCGTGAATACTGTCGCGCTGTGCGCTTTGCAGGACACGTCTGGCGTGTCTTTTTTTGTACCCATTTTTAATTGGGCGGCATGACAGAATAATCCCGCGGAGACAGACTGGAAGGTTTGTTTCCGCGGGATTTTTGCGTCTGTTTTGAGGAAAGTTACGAGCATCAGAAGGAGAAAAACAATGAGAGAGAATGGATTTTTTTATGAGAAACGAAGTAATACGGAGGCTGACAGAAATGAATATAGAACAATATGGATACCAGAAAGCGGATACGATTGACTGCGGGACAGGAATTCCCGCCAGAGTGACAGCAGTTCACCGCTCCCATTTTGAAATCGTCTGTGACAGGGGAACGGGACTGGCTCGTTTAAAGACGGGAGAATACTACGGAGGTAATGAGAATGTCCCCGCCGCAGGGGATTTTGTGCTCGTAAACTGGCAGGAGGGCAGTGAAAGTCTGATATTAAAGACGCTTCCGCGAAAGACGTATTTTGCGCGTCTGGATCCGTCCTCGTCGGGATACGGGGAACAGGCCGTTGCAGCAAACTTTGATTATGTCTTTATCATGCAGGCGCTGGACCGGGATTTTAATCCGCGGAGGCTGGAACGGTATTTGACACTGGCATGGCAGTCGGGAGCGACCCCTGCGGTGATTCTCACGAAGGCGGACGAAGTAAAAGACCCTGCTGTCCACGTACTAGCGGCTGAAAAAATAGCAGCCGGTGTCGATGTATATGCGGTCAGTGCGAAAACCGGCCAGGGGATTTCCGAACTTTCAAAGTATATGAAGCCGGGGCGGACTACAGTCTTTCTTGGCTCCTCCGGGGTAGGAAAGTCGACGCTGGTCAATGCCCTCGCCGGAGAAGCGATTATGGAGACGGGAGAGATCCGGGAAAAAGACGGGCGCGGCAGACATACGACCAGTCACCGGCAGCTGGTCCTTTTAAAGAATGGAGCTATGATTATTGATACACCGGGGATGCGGGAACTTGGCATGTGGGATGTCAGAGAAGGGCTGGGGCAGAGCTTCGCCGATGTGGAACAGTATCTTGGGCGCTGCAGATTCAATGACTGCCGCCATCAAAGGGAACCGGGCTGTGCCGTCAAGGCGGCTATCCAAAGCGGCGAACTTCCTGCAAAACGGTGGGAGAGCTATTTGAAGCTGCTTACGGAAGCTAGGTTTGCCGACGATAAGGCCGGCTATCTGAAGGAAAAACGCCAGTGGCACAAGAGCATCTCGAAAATGCAGAAGTCAGGAAGAAATGCAGATTACAGAATTGAACCGTGCACGGAGACATTTACCTGCCGGGCCTGCAAAAGGCTGATCGCACCGGAAGACGCGGGAAGCAGCCACCGCAACCACTGTCCGCACTGCCTGACCAGCATTCATGCCGATAACCAGCCGGGAGACAGGGCGTCGCTCTGTAAGGGGATAATGGAACCCGTCAGCGTGTGGGTGAGAAAGAACGGCGAATGGGCGGTCATTCACAGATGCAAATCCTGCGGAACCCTAAGCTCGAACCGGATTGCCGCGGATGATAACTTGTATCTGCTCATGGAGATTGCAATGAAGCCATTGTATGCGCCGCTTTTCCGGCCGGGTGAGGCGGAAGAAGTGGGGGCAGGAGAAGCGGGAGCGGAAGAAGAGGGAGCAAGAAGTGCAGAATCGGCAGCAAAGGCAAACAGCCGCTGTCAGGTATGCGGCTCCCCAGTGAACCTGGACGGAGAAAAAAGCAGGCATTGTCCTGGCTGTCTGTCCGGCGTTCACACGGATGAGGACCGGCCGGGAGATGGGGCATCGCTATGCAGAGGTGTTCTGGAGCCAGTCGGTGTGTGGGCGAGAGAGGATGGACGGTGGGAGATCATTCACCGCTGCCGATCTTGTGGTATCTTATCATCTGATCCGGTGGCCGCCGCCGATAACACAACGCTGCTCCTGTCCATCGCAATGCGGCCGCTGGCATCGCCGCCATTTCCTTTATGGCAGCTGAGAAAAGAACCGGCGGACTGACGGGAGGCCAGGACGTCGAGGCCAGGGCGTCGAGGCGAATAAATTCCGTGAGTTGAGACGAATATATTTTGTGCATCGAGGCCAATATATTCCGTAGATCAAGGCGAGTAAGCCATTGCAGCCAGTCGTAGGATTCCAATCCATGCAAATACAGATATGATAAAGATTGTCAGAAAAATATCAAAAACATTATTGCAGGTATAAGGTTTGCTTTGTATAATAAAGATAGAACACGGCGTAATTTTTAAATAAGGATTGTGAAAAATGATAAAACTGACAAATCTGGATGTGAAAAAAATGACGATTGGCCAGATGGCCAGAATGAACCATATTTCGGAGCAGACGCTGCGGCTTTACGACCGGGAGGGCCTGCTCTCTCCTCTGGGACGGGACGAAAAAAACGGCTACCGCTATTATGACATCCGCCAGAGCGCCCAGCTGGATATGATCCAGTATATGAAGGCTCTGGGGATGCCGTTGAAGGAAATCCGGGTCCATATGAAAAAATGGGACACCGGGCGTTTAAAACAGCTGCTGGTGGAAAACCGGGATGCCATCGACCGCAGAATCGAGGAGCTGAATTTACAGAAAAGGGCGATCGAGCGGACCCTGGACAGTTACGAGCGGTATGAGGCGGCTCCGCCGGACGGTTCGATTGTGCTGGAATATATTCCAAAGCGCCAGATGTACGTAAAAAACACGAATGTGAACTTTTATGACTATGAAATTGACGAGTATGAGCGGATTCTTCGGGATTTGAAAGAGGATATGGCGGCCCACGCCATCTCGCCGTTCTTCTTTGCCAACGCGGGTACCATCCTGCGGAGAGAGAATTTCATGAAGCGGCGTCTTTATTCCGCGGAGGTATTCGTGTTCGTAGACCGGGAGTACGTGGACGAGGAACTCATAACGGTGATCCCGCCCAGCCCCTATCTCTGCATCTACTGTGACCGGTTTGAGAAGGAAAAGGAGTACATCGACCGGCTGCTGGCAGAGATCGAAGAGAAGCATTATACTGTGACCGGAGACTATATCTGCGAGGTGATTGTGGAAATGCCTCTGGATTACACGGAGCGCGGGATGTTTCTGCGCCTTCAGGTGCCGATCCGTATGGGGTAAGACCGCGGAAACTGCGCATGAATCCGGCATTTCAGCCAGATCCGATTTGGTGATACTGCTCAATTGACCTGATACCGTATATAAGCTTTATAATGAAACCAGCAAATGGGGCATGGCCCTGAAACTGTCGACTTTTTATAAGAAAGGAAGCGTTTTTATGATGAATTATGAGAAGATTCGTGTAGTACAGTATGGCTGCGGCAAGATGGCAAAATACATCCTGCGTTATTTATACGAGAAGGGCGCGGAGATCGTAGGTGCTATCGACGTAAATCCGGAAGTAGTTGGAATGGATGTCGGCGAATTCGCAGAACTGGGATTTAAGATTGGTGTGACAATCAGAGACGATGCGGATGCAGTTTTAGACGAGTGCGACGCTGATATCGCGGTAGTGACGCTTTTCAGTTTCATGGATGACTGTTATTCTCATTTTGAAAAGTGTGTTTCCAGAGGCATTAACGTTGTGACTACGTGTGAAGAAGCGATCTATCCGTGGACAACCGCTTCCTCCATTACCAATAAACTGGACCTGCTTGCAAAAGAAAACGGCTGTACCATCGTAGGCGCCGGTATGCAGGATATTTACTGGATTAACATGATCGGCTGTGTAGCAGGCGGCGTGCACCGCATCGATAAGATCGAGGGCGCGGTAAGCTATAACGTGGAAGATTACGGTCTGGCCCTGGCGGAAGCTCACGGAGCAGGACTCACACCGGAAGAGTTTGAAGCCCAGATCGCTCATCCGACGACTCTGGAACCGGCTTACGTATGGAACTCCAACGAGGCGCTGTGCAACAAGATGGGCTGGACCATCAAATCTCAGAGCCAGAAATGTGTACCGTATTTCTATGATACCGACCTCTATTCCGCAACACTTGGAAAGACGATTCCGAAGGGCAACTGCATCGGCATGAGCGCAGTCGTTACGACGGAAACCTTCCAGGGACCGGTGATCGAGACACAGTGTATCGGTAAGGTTTACGGACCAGATGACGGAGATATGTGTGACTGGAAGATCATCGGCGAGCCGGATACCACTTTCTATGTAACAAAACCGGCGACTGTGGAGCATACGTGTGCAACTGTGGTCAACAGAATTCCTACTATATTAAATGCACCGGCCGGATATGTAACGGTGGAGAAGCTGGAGGAATTACGGTATCTTTCCTATCCGATGCAGATGTATCTTGATAATTAATATAGAAACCGTTTGCAGGTGTGGGGCTGAAATCTATTATTGATTTCAGCCCCTTTTATGTGAGCAGAAAAGCCATGGATTTGTTGATGGCAGACCAGCGAAAGACCATACAATACTTGACGAAATCATGAATTCCGTTTAAGGTAGTAAGAAGCATACGGTTTGACACAAAGGAGAATAAAAATGAAGTTTTTAGAAAAGCATCCCATGATTATGATTGTGATCGGAATCATCGGCATATCCCTGTCGGCGATCTTTGTGAAATATTCGGAGGCACCGTCGGTGGTGACAGCGGCTTACCGGCTGCTCTGGACAGTGGTGCTTATGACTCCGGTGGTATTGGGAAAGAAGGAGGTCAGGCGGGAACTGATAGGATCGGATAAGAAGACGGTGGCACTCTGCGCGGTCAGTGGTATTTTCCTGGCACTGCATTTTACATCCTGGTTTGAGTCGTTAAACCAGACGTCGGTAGCCAGTTCCACGGCGATCGTCTGCACCGAGGTCATATGGGTGGCACTCGGCTTCTGCGTGTTCTTAAAAGGCCGGCTTTCAAAGGCCGCGGTGGGCAGTATTGCGGTTACGGTAGCGGGAAGCCTGCTCATTGCGCTGTCTGATTATTCCGCAGGTGGAAATCATCTGGCCGGGGACGGGCTGGCTCTGGCGGCGGCCGTGTTCTCCGCTGTCTATACACTGATCGGCAGAGAGGCGAGAAAGCATATGTCAACGACCGTTTATACGTACATTGTATACGTGTTCTGTGCGCTGGCGCTCTGCATTTCCACGGCGGTAAGCGGCCTTTCCTTTACGGGTTACGGCGCGGCTTCCGTGGTGGTGGGACTTTTACTGGCGGTATTTTCCACACTTCTTGGGCACAGTATTTTCAGCTGGTGTCTAAAATTCCTGTCCCCATCCTTCGTATCAGCCTCCAAGCTGTGTGAACCGGTGGTGGCGGCCGTATTTGCAGCGGTTTTATTTGCCGAGATTCCGGCAATTCTGGCTGTGGCAGGCGGATTCGTGACGATCGGCGGTGTGCTGCTTTATTCGAGAGTTGAATCGCACAGTGAAGCACAGGAGAAAACGTGATATGTGACTTTATCACAGAAATGATTTTGCATCCCCGCTATAATTACCTCATGATAAAAACAGAGAGGTGAACCATGCGATGGGAAATAAAACAGTAATTATCGGAGGTGTGGCGGGCGGAGCCACGACGGCGGCCCGCTTAAGAAGGCGTGATGAAAAGCGGCAGATCATTCTGCTGGAGCGCGGGGAGTACATCTCTTACGCGAACTGCGGACTTCCTTACTATATAGGCGATGTGATAAAAAACAGGGATTCCCTTCTTTTACAGAAGCCGGAGGTCATGAAAGCCCGGTTCGATATCGATGTGAGGACTTCGAGCGAGGTGACGGCCATCCATACAGACAGAAAATCCGTTGAAATCAAGGATAAGAAGACAGGGGAGACGTACGAGGAATCGTATGATGATCTTGTCATAGCCACAGGATCCTCACCGCTGGTACCGCCCATTCCGGGGATTGACGGACCGGATATTCACACTCTGTGGACCATACCGGACACGGATCAGATCAAGCAGGTGCTGGTGGAAAAGAAGCCGCATCGTGCCGCTGTCATCGGAGGAGGCTTTATCGGCCTGGAGATGGCGGAAAACCTGGTCCATGCAGGGGTGGAAGTGACGCTGATCGAGATGCAGAACCAGGTGATGGCGCCTCTCGACCCTGAGATGGCGGAACTGCTTCATGAGAATCTGACTGCAAACGGAGTCAGACTGGTTCTGGGAGACGGTGTGTCCTCATTTGAGCGGGAAAACGGCCATACGGTCATCAGACTGGGAAGCGGCAAAACCGTAGAAGCGGATCTGGTGCTTTTATCCATCGGTGTACGCCCCAACAGCAGCCTGGCAAAAGAGGCCGGAATTACCTTAAATCCGCGCGGCGGCATTGTGGTGGACTCTCATTTGAGAACTTCAGCGGATCATGTCTATGCAGTGGGAGATGTGATCGAGGTGGAGCACTACGTTCTCGGAACAAGGACGATGATTCCATTAGCGGGGCCGGCCAACAAGGAAGCGAGAATCTGCGCCGATATTCTGGTGGGAGACGAGAAGGAATACAAAGGAACCATGGGAACCTCGGTCGCCAGAATCTTTGACTATACGGCGGCGCTCACCGGCGTGAACGAAAAGACGCTTAGATCTATGGGAAAGGTGAAAGGGACGGATTATGAAACCGTGCTGATTAACCAGAAATCCCATGCGGGCTACTATCCGGGAGCCGTTTCCCTGATCCTGAAGCTGATATTTGGAATGAACGGAGAGATTTACGGCGCGCAGATCGTGGGGCAGGATGGGGCTGACAAGCGGATTGATACCATTGCCTCGGTCATGAGGATGAAAGGATCTGTCAGCGATTTAGAGGAGCTGGAGCTGGCCTACGCTCCGCCCTATTCTTCGGCCAAGGATCCGGTCAACATGCTGGGATTCACAGCAGAAAATATTTTAAATCATTACATATCATTTATAAGCTGTGGCGAGCTGGACCGCCTCTCAGCCTCTGAGGCGGAGGGTGACCGTCCACTGGTCCTCGACGTGACCGAGGAGGTGGAGCGGATGGTGTACCATATACCGGGTTCGTACCACATTCCGCTGGGGCAGCTTCGGAAACGCCTGGGAGAGCTGGACCGGGAGAAGCAGATTGTCGTATACTGCGCTATTGGAGTCAGATCGTATAACGCGGCGAGAATCCTTTCACAGAATGGATTTGAAAATGTGAAGGTTTTGGAAGGCGGTATTTCTTTCTATAAGTCTATGCATCACCGCGATTTCGAGGAAAAGGACCGGGAAGAACCGGATCAGGGAGAGCAGGTGGAAGAGAGGGAAGTGATGAGAAAATCCGTGAAAATTGTAGACTGCTGCGGCCTTCAATGCCCAGGCCCGATCATGAAGGTTCATGAATCGATCGGTGAAATGGAAGATGGCGATATTCTGGAGGTCTCCGCCACAGATATGGGATTTTCCCGCGATATCGTATCCTGGTGCAGACAGACCGGCAACACCCTGGTGGGGACAGAACGGAAGGGGCAGGAGAGCATCGTTCTGATCCGTAAGGGAATGGAGAACCGGGAAGCCGAGCAGGAGACGAATCCCGCCGCTTTTCCCGCACCTAAGGGAAAAACGATGGTAGTATTTGACGGCGATATGGATAAGGCGCTGGCTGCATTTATCATTGCCAACGGCGCAGTCGCCATGGGAAGTCCGGTCACCATGTTCTTTACCTTCTGGGGGCTTAATATCTTAAGAAAACCGGAGAAACGCAAAGTGGAGAAGTCTCTGATTGAAAAGATGTTCGGAGCCATGATGCCGCGGGGCGCCGGAAAGCTGAAGCTTTCTAAGATGAATATGGGCGGTATGGGAACCAGAATGATGAAGAAGGTCATGGCAGATAAAAACGTGGATTCCCTTGAAAAACTGATGAACCAGGCCATGAAAAACGGCGTAAAGCTGGTGGCGTGCACCATGTCCATGGATGTCATGGGAATCCGGAAGGAAGAAATCATCGACGGCGTGGAGTTTGCCGGTGTGGCGACGTATCTGGGCGATGCGGAAAACTCCAATGTGAACCTCTTTATTTAGCAGAACTTTGGTTGACTGCAAAAGGATCTCGTGAAGGCATGGAACAGGCCTCGCGGGATCCTTTTGCAGTTTTTAAACAGTATCCTTTACTTCTCATTTTTCCCATTTCCACTCATCATAAGAGCAGCGAAGCTTTTTCTCTATCTCCGCAGCTTCCCGTGTACCTGTCAGGATCATCAGCGGTATCCTCACGGAGGTTTCCAAAAAGGTTTGTTTAAAAAGAAGTCCGTAATCGCCGTTTTGTTCTCCATGATCAGCGGTAAACACAATCACTGTATTTTCCAGAAGTCCGCGCTTTTCCAGGCAGCCGATGATCCGTCTGATCGGGTCGTCAATCAGTGTGACATGGCTATAGTAGCTGCGGCGCAGTCCAATGATATCCTGCTCCGTCATATTCCGATAGAGATCCGCATATACTTTCGGCGTATCCCAGGAATCATGCGGTCCTCCGAAGCCAACGGTGCAGAACCAGGGGCTTTCCTTGAAAATAGTACGCTCATGTGAGTTTTACGCGTGAAATGAAAGAGATTACAGTAAATAGTAATAGTTATCAATATTGTGACTAAGTCACATACCGTGCTATAATAAAATAGTATACTTTTCTCATATAAAGCAGACAACAAAGCCTGAAAAGAAAAGGGGGTCATACGAATGAAGAAATTCATATGTAATGTGTGCGGCTACATATACGACGAAGCCGTTGGTATTCCCGACCGGGGAATCGCGCCGGGGACGAGATTGGAGGAGCTGCCATCGGACTGGGTCTGTCCGTTATGCGGCGCTCCGAAATCCGCCTTCCGTGAAAAGAAGGAGGGGCCAATGGCAGTTGTACCGGAACCGGCCGAGAGAACCGGCAATGGTGATGGGGACGGAGCCGATGAACTCAGGGAATTGTCGTTTGGAGAACTGAGTGCGATTTGTTCGAATCTGGCAAAAGGCTGTGAAAAACAGTACCTTGCCGAGGAAATGGAACTCTTTTTAAAACTGGCCGGTTATTTTAAATCGAAGGCGGCGCCGGCAGATACGGAGAATACGGGAGATTTGTTGGCAATGGTTTCAAAGGATCTGGAGACGGAATATCCTCACGCGGAAGCGGCTGCTGGAGAGAGCGGGGACCGCGGTGCCAAGAGAGCTCTTGTCTGGAGCGGGAAGGTCACCAGAATGCTGGAATCCTTGTTGGAGCGTTTTGGAAACGAACAGGGAGCATTTCTGGAGCATACGAAAGTCTTCGTCTGTGACATCTGCGGATTTATCTACATTGGCGACGAGGCTCCGGCGATATGTCCCGTGTGCAAGGTACCAAGCTTAAAAATCATGGAAGTACAAAGGAGGTAAATATATGCATGCAGTAAGAAATATCAGATTATGTACAAAAGACTGTCTCTGCCTTTACGTCTGTCCGACCGGGGCAACCGATACGGAGACCGGCCAGGTGGATGCCTCCAAATGCATCGGATGCGGAATCTGTGCCAATGCCTGTCCATCGGGAGCCATTTCCATGGTACTGGAGAAATATCCCCCTCAGCAGAAGAAAGAAGAGAAGACAAGAGAACAGTTGAATAAGCTGGCGGCCAGCAAGGTGAAGCAGGAGGCCATGGCCGCGGCAGTTGGCCGCAAAACGACGGATTCGGTAGTGAAGCAGTTTGCCGCAGCTTTGGAGCGGTCCAACCGGCTGATGGCGGAGGACCTATACCGCGAGGCGGGATACATGCTTCCTCAAAGCCGGAATACCCATGAGCTGCTTTCGCTCATGGTGTCCGGCGAGCTCCCGGCAGACTTCCCCAAGGACGCGGTGGAGAGGCTGCTGGAACTGCTTAATGTAAATGATTGAGATTTTATCCTGAAAAATGTACCCTTGGCCATAACAGTGTGATACAATTTATAGAAATGAAACAGAATCTATTTGTATACAAAGGAGAGAGTGGATATGGCGGAGGT
This sequence comes from Hungatella sp., assembly GCF_046966825.1. NCBI lineage: Bacteria > Bacillati > Bacillota > Clostridia > Lachnospirales > Lachnospiraceae > Hungatella > Hungatella sp. Next base: position 18,580 of record NZ_JBKVCZ010000072.1, read on the forward strand.
AACACTGGGAAGAACCATGATTACGGTGAACAAGAACGGCTTCGGTGCGCTGCCGGTTCAGAGGGTTTCGGTGGAAGAGGCGGGGAGGCTGTTAAAAAAGGCGTTTGATCATGGAATTACATTTTTCGATACGGCCAGGGCCTACAGTGACAGTGAGGAAAAGCTGGGACTGGCTTTTGAGGGGATTCGTGAAAAGATATTCATTGCCACGAAGACAGCGGCAAAAACGGCGGAGGAGTTCCGGCGGGATTTAGAGGAGAGCCTGCGGCTTCTGAAGACGGATTACATAGATCTTTACCAGTTTCATAATCCGGCAGTCTGTCCGAAGCCGGGAGACGGCAGCGGTCTTTACGAGGCGATGCTGGAGGCAAGGGAGAACGGGAAGATTCGTCACATCGGCATTACCAACCACAGGCTGAATGTGGCGGCCGAGGCTGTCGCATCGGGTCTTTATGAGACGCTGCAGTTTCCATTTTCCTATCTGGCATCTGAAAAGGAACTGGAGCTGGTGGAAGCGTGCAGGATGGCGGACATGGGATTTATCGCGATGAAGGCGCTGTCAGGAGGACTCATTACCAATTCCGCCGCGGCCTATGCCTATCTGGCAAAGTTCGATCATGTTCTGCCTATCTGGGGAATCCAGCGGGAAAATGAACTCGATGAATTTCTGTCCTACATCGGGAATCCGCCAGTAATGACAGCGGAACTGGAGGCGGTGATCGAACACGACAGAAAGGAACTGCTCGGGGAGTTCTGCCGTGGCTGCGGATACTGTATGCCGTGTCCCGCTGAGATCGAGATCAACACATGCGCCCGGATGTCGCTCCTGATCCGCCGGTCGCCATCTGCGGGCCATTTAACGGAGGCGTCACAGAGTATGATGATGAAGATCAAGGACTGCCTGCACTGCGGCCAATGCAGCAGCAAATGTCCCTATGGCCTGGATACGCCGTCCCTTCTGGAGCGGAATCTAAAGGATTATGAAGAGATTCTGGGCGGAAAGGCTTACTAGTACTGCATTGCGTAATTAACTGTGATAAAACACCCGCTATCTACGCCAGAGCCGCGCCTGCAAAGCTAGTCGTAGGGTCCACTACGCCGTCGCTTTGCAGACACGCCTCTGACGCAGATATCAGGCATTTTATTCACAATTAATTACGCTATGCAGTACTAGGACACAAGAAATTCATTTGATATTTATCCTATACGGCTTTATAATATGATACGTTAGCAGAGAACACGATATTATGACAGGAGAGATGAATTATGAAAAAACGTATCATGCTGCTCATGGTTCTGACAGCGGCCGTACTGGCCGGATGTTCCGGAAAAGCGGGCGCGGCAGACCAGACAAAATCCTCTGCCGCCGCAGAGACATCTGCGGAGGAGACAAAAACAAACGAAGGTACAGCAGAAGGTACTGCGGAGACAAAAACGGACGCCGGTACAGCGGACGGTACAGGGGAAGCAGCGAAGCATCATGTAAAGATTCAGGTAAAGGACTACGGTACCATTTTAGTGGAACTCGACCCGACGTACGCCCCCATTACCGTCGAGAATTTTCTGTCTCTGGCGAAGTCCGGCTTCTATGACGGACTGACGTTTCACCGCATCATCGACGGCTTTATGATTCAGGGAGGAGATCCGCTGGGTACAGGGCTGGGCGGTTCCGATACCACCATCAAGGGTGAATTTTCCAGCAACGGAGTGGATAACCCGCTTTCCCATACACGCGGAGCCATTTCCATGGCGCGTTCCCAGGATAAGAACAGCGCAAGCTCCCAGTTCTTTATCGTACATCAGGACAGCCCCCACCTCGACGGTGATTACGCGGTGTTCGGCTACGTGACGGACGGGATGGATATCGTTGATAAGATCTGTGAGGACACGAAAGTGACAGACAGCAACGGAACGGTGGCAAAGGAAAATCAGCCGGTGATTGAGAGCATTGAAGTGGTAGACTGAGATGTAATTGGCAGAGTGAGACTCAAGCAGCAGGGAAGCCTTAAATTCGATTGGCTTCCCTGCTGCTTTTTCAGATGAATACTCCCTTCAGAGCCAATTATTTGTCTGGAATCCATGGTTTCATGCCTAATTTGGGTACACGGCAGGCGAAAATCCGTAATTCTACTGACAGTCGGTTGCTATATTTCCCCCAACTTCTCATAGATGCATTTACGTATCAAGGAGAATCTGTGGCCGTCACGCAGAAGTTCAAGGGGCTGCGGGGAGTACCGCCTGTCCGGGACGGAAAAGGGAATAAAAGAGAAATAAAATATTAAGTAATTCTTACATTTAAAAAAGGGGTTGTACTTTTACCCTATATGGTGTTAAGGTATAGAAAGAGCAGACGGCGGTAGTTTTTAACCGGACGGCGCTCAATTCTTAAAAGGTTTTAAGGTAAGGTGAATGAGTATCAGAATGAAGAAAACAGGAATGGCTGTAAGAAGTGCCCTGCTGGCGGCAGTATTTATCATAATGTCGGCGCAGGCTGTACTGGCAGATGACACGACCAGATTCGTACCAGGAACCAGGGTAAACGGCATCGGGATCGGCGGACTTACCGTGGATGAAGCGAAAACACAGATAGAAGGCTTTTACAGTGCAGAATACAAGTTGACGATAAAGGAGAGAGACGGGAAGACCGAGACTTTAAAGGGCAGTGATGTCGGATATAAAGCGGCGGCACCGGAAGGGCTTTCGGCCATTCTCGACGCACAGAATGCCTCGGGCCGTGTGTCCGGGCCTTCGGCGGATAATTCCCACAGCGTGAATATGAGCGTACAGTTCGATGAGAGTGCTGTGATGAACGCAGTGAACGGACTTTCCTGTATCAGCGGGTCGGATATTGTAGTGACCCAGGATGCCCATATTACGGCATATCAGGAGGGAACCCCCTTTACGATTATCCCGGAGGTGCAGGGCAATAACGTGGATAAGGACAAGGCGGCGGCTCTCATAAAGGAAGCTGTGAAATCAGGCAGCAGTGAAGTGGATCTCGTGGCCTCCGGCTGTTATGTGACTGTCGGCGTGACCGCGGAGGATGCGGCTCTTAAGGATCTCTGCGACACCATGAACCGGTGCAGGGACATGGTTATTACGTATCAGTTTGGAGAGCAGACAATAAAGCTCGAAGGTGAAACTATCTGTACCTGGATTCTCGGAAGCACCCAGGACGGGCTTGTGGATGTGAATTACGACAAGGCCGCGGCGTTTGTAAAATCCATGGCAGATCAGTATGATACGGCCGGAAAGACGCGGGCGTTCCATACGACAACGGGAAAAGATTTGAATCTGACCGGCCCCTATGGATGGCAGATTGACCAGGCGGGCGAGACGGCATCGCTGATCGCCATGATCCGTACCGGACAGAGCCAGCTGAGGGAACCGTTATACAGCAAGAAGGCCCAGGACCGGACTACGGACTGGGGAAAGACGTATGTGGAGATTGATTTGACGAACCAGCATGTCTACATGTATCAGGATGGGAATCTGGCCTGGGATGCGCCCGGTGTGACGGGGAATGTATCCAAGAATTACACGACTCCGGAGGGGATCTACAGTCTGACCTATAAGCAGACGGACAGAGTGCTCCGAGGCGAGAAGAAGGCAGATGGCACATACGAGTATGAGAGCCATGTGGATTACTGGATGCCGTTTAACGGAGGTATCGGACTCCATGACGCCAGCTGGCGAAGTAAATTCGGCGGCACCATTTACCAGTACGGCGGAAGTCATGGCTGTATCAACCTGCCTTCGGGAAAGGCTAAGACTCTTTACGATATGGTTTACACTGGCATACCAGTTATCTGTTATAATTAGTTTGAGTTGAATATGTTTGTAAGATCACCTGCCGGACACGCTGACGATGGCGTGTCTGGCAGGCCCGGACTCTTTATTCTGCCTCGCGGCATTCCGCCGAACGCAGGTAAAAGGATCTCAAAAAATGAACTGTCTTGTCAGCTGCCGTTTTGATTGACAAGACAGATGGATTATGGTAAATTTAAACAAAAGGGCAGTACTGTTTTTGGCGAAAGTGTCAGAGAGATGAAGGAAGTACAGCCCTTTCTGAACGTGATAACAGATAACAGAAATGAGAAATAAGAAAGGAGATGGGAACATGGATGAGATCATGCCTCATATCAGGCTGTCAAGGGAACAGGCCGCGGACTATGTGCTTCTGCCTGGGGATCCGCAGAGGCTGGACCGGATTGCGGAGTGCCTTGAAGAGGTGGAAGAACTGGCTTATAACAGGGAATACCGGAGCCTGAGAGGCGTCTACAAGGGCGTTTCGGTCATGGCGGTATCCACGGGGATCGGCGGAGCGTCCACCACCATAGCGGTGGAGGAGCTGGCGAGAATCGGTGCGAAGGTGATGATCCGGATCGGAAGCTGCGGCGCTTTAAAAAAGGGGATCCGGCTGGGGGACTTAATTCTCGTAAACGGCGCCGTGCGGGATGACGGTGCCTCGGTCACGTATGTGGACAGTATTTACCCGGCCATACCGGACACGGAACTGTTAGTGGCATGTATGGAGAGCGCAAAGGAGCTGGGGGCGAAGACCCATGTGGGAATCGCCAGGAGCCATGACAGCTTCTATATCGACGACGAGGAGGCGGTCAGCACCTACTGGGGAGAGAGGGGCGTGCTCGGCTCCGATATGGAGACGGCGGCGCTGTTTGTCGTCGGAAGGCTGCGGGGCGTGAGGACGGCCTCGATCCTAAACACGGTCGTGGAGTGGGAGGATTCTCTGGAGGAGAACATTAACAGCTATACAGGCGGAGAGTCCGCCATGATGCAGGGGGAACGGATGGAGATTCTTACAGCGCTGGAAGCGTTTGTACGAATAGATAAAAACAAACAGGGAGGCAATTCGTATGAGTAATATTTTTAAAACCAAATTGAATGCAGCATGTATCGTTCTGATTCCGGCCTGTATTGGAATCAACTATTTAGGGAAGCTGTTCGCGTCAGTCCTGAAGCTGCCGTTATGGCTGGATTCCATCGGAACCTGTATCGGCGCGGTGCTGGGCGGTCCGATCATCGGAGGAATCTGCGGCGCGGCGAACAACTTAATCTACGGCTTTACCACAGGCGATTCCATCACCCTGGTCTATGCGCTGACCAGCCTCGGTATCGGCGTTGCAGTCGGAATCATGGCAAGACTCGGACGCATGAAGAAGCTTTCCGGCGCTGTTTTAACGGCATGCGTGGCCGGATTTGTGGCAGTTCTCATCTCCACACCGCTCAACATCCTGTTTTGGGGCGGTACTACCGGCAACCTCTGGGGCGACGCGGTATTCGCATGGTCTCAGGCTTCCGGCCTTCCGGTAGCGCTGGGCTCCTTCCTGGACGAGGTGATCGTCGATGTTCCGGATAAGCTGATCACACTGTTAATTGTGTTTGCTATCATCAAGGGACTGCCGAAGAAGCTGACCTCCCTCTATGAGATGGGCGATGAGGTGGAAAGCCTCGATTAATCATGAAATTTTAAATGAAGGATGGAGCGTTTTATGAAAAGTATCAGCCTTTTTGTGGACAAAGATACGTATTTGACCAGGCTGCATCCCTTTGCCAAGATGCTTTACATCGTGGCGGCCATCAGTGTGCCCTTAATCACGGGCACACTGTGGATGTTCGGCGTGTTTATCGCAGTCAGCCTGGGACTGCTCATCAGCGGAAAAATCATTAAAAAGGTCTTTCCGCTGATCGCTTTTTCGTTTACCATCATCATCACGGTCTTTCTGATCCACGGTCTGTTCAACCGGGAGAATCAGAATGTCCTGGCGGCCTTAGGGCCGCTTAAGTTCTATAAGGAAGGGCTTCTCTACGCTTCCAGGATCGGGCTTAACATCTTAAACATGCTTCTGGCGTTCGCCATGTTTGTGCTGACTACGAAGCCGGCCACCCTGGTGGATGATTTAGAGCAGGCGGGCTTTTCCCCGCGTTTTGGATATATGATCAGTTCCGTGTTTCAGATTATTCCGCAGATGATGGGAACGATGAATACCATCATGGATGCACAGCGGAGCAGAGGGATGGAGACGGAAGGAAGCCTGTTCGTGAGGGCGAAGGCATTTATCCCGCTGATCTCTCCGGTGGTAAGCAGCTCTCTCATCAATACCAGGGAGAGGGCCATCGCGCTGGAGGTGCGGGGCTTTGATTCGAAGACAAAGAAGACATTTTTAAGCGATCACAAGCTCAAGGGGCGCGACAGGGCATTTATGGCTCTGATGGTCCTCCTGATCGCAGGTTCTATCGTATGGAGGGTGATAAGATGGCTCTGATTGAAGTGACAAATTTGAAATACCGTTACCCCCATACGGAAAAGCTGGCGCTGGACGGCCTTGATTTTTTAGTGGAAAAGGGCAGCTTTATCGGCATTGTAGGTGAAAACAAGGCTGGAAAGAGCACGCTCTGTCAGGCTCTCGTCGGCCTTGTACCCACGATGTTCAAGGGGGCTTATGGCGGAAAGATCGTGATCGACGGGCAGGAAGCGGCCAAAACACCGGTGGCGCTGCTCTGTCAGAAGGTGGGACTGATCTTTCAGAATCCGTTTAACCAGCTTTCCGGGGCGAAGGATACGGTATTTGGAGAAATTGCCTTCGGCCTGCAGAATTTAGGCGTGCCGCGGGAGGAGATCGTGCGCCGGGTGGAAGAGAATTTAAGGCTGCTCGACATCGAACAGTACCGCGACAGGAACCCCTTCGATTTATCGGGAGGACAGACGCAGAGAGTTGCTATCGCCAGTATTCTGGCCATGCAGCCGGAGATTATCGTGCTCGACGAACCGACCTCCCAGCTGGACCCTCAGGGGAGCGAGGAGGTGTTCCGGGTGGTGGATAAGCTGTCCAAAACCGGAATTACCATATTATGGTGGAGCATAAGATGGAAAAACTGGCCTCCTACTGCGATAAAATCCTGCTTCTCCACGATGGGAAACAGATTGCGTACGATACGCCGGAGAAGATATTCTCCAGAGATGATTTAGAAGAACTGGGCGTGGAAGCACCGGTGTTTACAAGAGTCTGCCGGAAGCTTTCCGTGTGCAGAAAAGAGGAGGGAAAGCGCCTCTATCCGGTGACGATGGAGCAGACCATGGCCCTGCGGGATCAGTTTCCGGCGGGGTTAAGCGGAAAGAGAGTGGGGGCAGAAGGGCTGCCAGCTGCCGCCGACAGAATGCCCGGGGAAATCTTCCGTATAAGGGACCTGTCGTTCCACTATCTGGAGCATGTGCCTGTTTTGGAAGGCCTTGCCATGGAGCTGGATACGAGACCCACTGCGGTGATCGGCCAGAACGGTGCCGGCAAGACGACGCTGGTCAAGCTGTTAAAGGGGCTTTTGAAGCCGGTTTCCGGGTCAATCCTGTTTGGTAATGAGGATATCTCGGAGCGGACGGTGGCGCAGCTGGCCGGCAGTGTGGGGTATGTATTTCAGAATCCGGATGACCAGATTTTTAAAAACCGTGTGATGGACGAAGTCATGGTGGGCCCCCTTAATATCGGCATGAGCCGGGAGGCGGCGGAAAAGCGGGCCAGAGAAGCCCTTTCCATGGTAGGACTCTTAGATGCGGCGGAAGAAAATCCCTATGATCTGGATTTATCGGAGCGGAAGATGGTGGCAATCGCCTCGGTTGTGGCCATGGATACACAGGTTCTGATTCTGGATGAGCCGACCATTGCCCAGGATGCCAGAGGACGCGCAGTCATAGGATCGATTGTAAGAAAACTGAGTGATTCCGGAAAGTTTGTGCTGGCGATTCTCCATGATATGGATTTCGTGGCGGAGTATTTTGAGCGGGTCATCGTGATGGCACACGGAAAGGTGCTGGCCGATGGACCGAAGGAGTCTGTATTCTATGAGATAGACGCCCTGGCGGCTGCAAAGCTGGAACAGCCCCACACGGCGGCTCTCTGCCGGAAACTGGGGTATGAGGGGGCATTTATGACAGTGAACGATATAAACGACAGCAAAGATGGGACTGCGGAACAGGAGTGATGGATCGAGTGGACGGAGATAAGAGAAGACAGCAGATCATGGAGATACTGAATCAGGAGACGTCTCCCGTGTCAGGAGCGGAGCTGGCGAAGCGGGCGGGAGTAAGCCGTCAGGTCGTGGTTCAGGATATCGCCCTTCTTCGGGCCGAGAATAAGGAGATTATGTCCACAAATAAGGGCTACGTTCTCTATAAACCCCAGCAGGGGGCAGAGAAGGCGCGTGTCCGCGTCTTCCGGGTAAATCACGATACGGAGCACATGCTGGACGAGCTTCAGACGATCGTGGATTACGGGGGAAGAATTCTGGATGTATCGATTGAACACGCACTCTACGGCCAGATCAGCGTGGACTTAATTATCAACAACCGGCTGGATGCGCTGGAATTTGTGAATCAGATGGCGATGAGCAGGGATCAGCCGTTAAAGGTCCTGACCGGCGGCTGCCATTACCATACGGTAGCCGCGGATTCGGAAAAGAATCTGGATATGATAGAAATGGAGCTCCAAAGAAAGGGATATCTGGTCTAGGCCGGATATCCCTTTTTGACGGCCGGCGGCAGCCTTCAGGCTATTCGCTGCAGAATACAATGATCTTTTCCGGCGTGGTCATGGCCGGTATGCTGCGCGTGGTGGTACTGTAGAGTACCAGCAGGTAGTGATTCGCCGGTGTGCCGTAGTAGATCTGTCCGTTGGCCATAAGTACTTCGGTCCCGCCTCTTTCCGACAGGTTTAATTTGAGCGTCGCATCTGAATTAACCAGATTTTCGTCAAAATAGTCGAAGGCGGCAAAGAGACCGTCATCCGTCTCTGCAATCAGGACTGCGTGATAGCGGGGCGGATAAATGAGCGGGGTGGGGACTGAACTGTCGTAGAACGCGACGATGGGGTCTCCGGGCTTTAACGTCTCCTGGCCCTCCACATAGGTGAGGGGGGTGACAGTAAAGGTAACAGGGCCGATATCCTGCGTCATGACGAAAAATAAAAGGGTGCAGTCCTGCGTGCCGTCTGCTGTCTGCATGGGGGTGATGGAGGTGATGGTTCCATAAACCGGTGTAAACTGTGCCATGTGATATTCCTTATGCATACACTTTCTATTTATCATATGAAAGGGGATGGCGATGCGTGAAATGGAATAAATATGAAAAATTTTAAGGTTACAAAAATATTTAGAAAATGGCTAAAAATAGCGAAATGTGACTAAAATTTTGTCAGATATCGAGTAAATTACAATGGACAGGTTGTGATAGGTTTAGTATAATGGAAGTGTCGCGTAAATATTTTCAGTCTTTTTGTGAGATGCGTGACAGCTGTATACGGAGGAGAGGAGAATCAGACATGGAAAACAGCAGGTTTGCAGTGATCAGTGACAGCTCCTGTGATTTACCTGATGAGCTGACTGCAGCGAAGGAGATCACGGTGGTGCCGTTCTATGTTTCTTTTGACGGAGAAACCTATAAAAAAGAGGGAACGGAAATCGGCATCCGCGAATTTTACCGGGAGATGGTGGAACAGCCCGGTGTATATCCCAAATCTTCCATGCCGTCGATTCAGGATTATGTCGACGTATTTCAGCCGTTTGCGCAGGCGCACATTCCTGTTCTGTGTATCTGCATCACGACGAAATTCAGCGGTTCCATGCAGTCCGCGCTGAATGCGAAGGAGATGGTGCTGAGCCAGTATGAGGATGCGCAGATTGAAGTGATAGACGCAACCGTGAACACCGTACTTCAGGGGCTTTTTGTGCTGGAGGCCGTCTCGATGAGAGAGGAAGGGATGACTCTTTCGGAGGCCGTGGCGGCACTCGACGAGATCAAGGAGAGCGGCCGGATTTTCTTTACGATCGGAAGCATGGATTATTACAGCATGGCGGAAGAATCGGAAAAGTGGCCATTTGCGGCTTCCGTGCTGGGAATCAGGCCCATTATTACCCTGAAGCGGGGGAGATATTTCAAGCGGAATATCGAGGAGCAGAAGAAAATCGATCGATAAGGTGATTGCGCTTCTGCTCGATTATCTGAAGGAAAACAGGGGCCCATGGCAGCTACCGTTTTACCATTGGCTTTGGCTATGACCGTGAAGAGCGGTTTTATTTAAGAACCGGTGCTTGCTGCTCTCCAGAACCGGGATGAGATGGAAGATGCCTGGATCAACCAGATTGGTGCGACGATTGCCGTTCACACGGGGCCGTATCCTTTGGGAATCGGAATTATCAGACGTCATAAAAAAGAAAGGCAGGGAGAATGAGTTATCTTGCAGCAGGCGTGATTGCTTTTGGTATGTTTTTACTCTATGATCTGAACAGCTTTACCTGGAAAAACCGCATTCTGCACACCTTTTTCCTGATCGGGAACGTGATTCTGCTGGCGTCTACGGCCGCCTGTTTCATCACACTGATCCGGGCGTACGGAGCGCCGGTCTGGAGAATTGTGATTTTTGGTGCGCTGGCCGTGAGCCAGGCAGCACTGCTGATCTACACACTGTTTTTTGCATTGCCGTTTGAGAAAACGTATGCCAGGCTGGAAGAAAACCCGCCAGTGTACACAGAGGGCGTTTATTCCCTCTGCAGACACCCGGGGGTGGTGTGGTTTTTCTTTCTGTATCTATTTCTCGCCCTTTTAACCGGGCAGAGACTGATGATGGCTGTGTGTATCTGTTACAGTGGGCTCAATGTTTTGTATGTCTGGTTTCAGGACCGGGTTACATTTAAGAGGACGCTTTCAGGCTATGAGGCGTATCAGAGGGAAACGCCGTTTCTGATACCCACCGGAAAGAGCATCCGCAAATGTGCCGGGTACTTCCGGACAATGGAGGAGGACGGGGATGAAATTTGAAGAAAAACTGAAGGAGCGTAAGGATTGGGAGCTCTGGAAGGAGTACTGCGGTTTTCTGGATTTAACCATAGATGAGTTTATGGCGATTCAGAACCGGCTTATGCTGGAACAGATCCGTAAATGGAGGGCCAGCGGGATCGGTAAGACGATTTTGAAGGGCAGGAATCCGGAGACGATCGAAGAGTTCCGGAAAATGGTGCCATTAACCTCTTATGAAGACTATGCGGACAGTCTGTCCTTAAAGGACAAATCCATACTTCCGGATGATCCTGTGGTCTGGATTCAGACGACGTGGGAGGGCGGAAGGCATACGATCAAGCTGGCTCCCTATACCCGGAGCATGCTGGAGACGTACCAGAATAACATGCTTGGGTGTCTGATGCTGTCCACCAGCAGCGGGCGGGGAGACTTCGATGTCAATCCGAAGGATACCATTCTCTACGCGCTTGCACCACTTCCCTATGCGACGGGAATCTTCCCTCTGCTTCTCAACGATGCGATCAGCATCGAATTTCTTCCACCGGTCAAGGAAGCCCAGAAGATGTCATTCAGTGAACGGAATAAAAAGGGCTTTAAAATGGGCTTAAAGAAAGGGATTGACTTCTTTTTTGGTGTTGGAAGCGTCACGTATTACGTCAGTCTCAGCATCGCGTCTCTCGGTTCCGGACATAAAAGCGGAAGCGGAAGCGGTTCGGGAGGCGGAGACGGCAAAAAGAAGATTTCCATCAGTCCGGCTATGGTGGTCCGGCTGCTTAAGGCGAAGCATCTATGCAGAAAAGAGGGGAGAGACTTACTTCCAAAGGATTTGTTCCGTCTGAAGGGCTTTATGTGCGCCGGAACGGACAACCGCCTCTACCGTGACGATTTGGAGAAGCTGTGGGGCGTGCGCCCAATGGAGATATTTGCCGGAACGGAGCCGACGTGTATCGGAACGGAGATCTGGAGCCGGGACGGTATGTACTTTTTCCCGGATGCCTGCTTTTATGAGTTCATCCCGGAAAAGGAGATGGAGCGGAGTCTGGCGGATCCCTCCTATGAACCGCGCACCTGCCTCATGAATGAGGTGGAGGAGGGCGAGAAGTACGAACTTGTGATCTCGGTGCTGAAGGGCGGCGTCTTCATGCGTTACCGTGTGGGGGATGTCTATCGCTGCATCGCCCTGGAAAATGAGCGGGATCAGGTTCGATTCCCCAGATTCGAATACATAGACCGGATTCCAACGGTGATCGATATCGCCGGATTTACAAGAATCACGGAGAATTCCATCGGCCGGGTCATCGGCCTGTCAGGACTGAAGGTGAAGGACTGGGCGGCGGCCAAGGAGATTACGGAGAATAAGCGGCCATTTCTGCACATGTATGTGGAGATGGAGCCGGAGTGCCTGTTTTCATCTGCCGTAACCGTCAACATATTAAAGGAGCACATGGGGGTCTATTTCAAATACGTCGACGAGGACTATAAGGACTTGAAGAAGATACTCGGAATCGACCCTCTGGAGATCACGATCCTGCGGTGCGGTACGTTTGACACGTATTACCGCGGGGACAAGGAGAAGATGCGGCGGATCAACCCCACCCAGTATGAGATCGGAGAGCTTTTAAAGAGTCAGGAACTGGTTTCCGCTTTTGGAAGGAGGCCTGAGAGAAATGTATAACTACTCATTTATCTCTGTGACGGCTCTGTTTTGCTACATGATCTTATTTGTGGCGTTCATGGCCGCGCAGAAGACGAAAATCATCCACTCATTTCTGGTAGTGCTGGCCGCGTTTTTACTGTGGACAGGCGGTTCCCTTGCCATGCGTATGGAGCTGTGGCCGGGAGTGGAATTCTGGTTCCATTTTTCCATAGTGGGCCTGATTATTCTGCCGTTTACGTTTTTTAACTTTATCTATGCGCTGGTGGATTCGGATGACACCATCCTGTGGTGGTCGTGGCTCATACTGGCAGTGATCAATAATGCGGCCAACATCAAATGGGGCTTCTATATTCCATGCCCGGAAGTGATAAGGCTGGCTAACGGATCAGCCGGATTCGTGTACCATATCGGCTGGCCGATTATTATCCTGTTTATCACCATGTCGTTTCCGATCATCCATATGTTTTACCTGGTGCATAAGTCGTACAGGAAGAACACGGTGGAACGAAATCAGCTGAAGCCGATCTTTGCAGGAATCGTCATTCTGTTTATCGGCCATGCCGGAACGCTTGTGCCGGTGTTCCGTGGATTCCCGACAGATGTCCTTTCAGGCATCATTAACGCGGGATTCATGTTCTATGCATTATATAAAAAGCATTTATTCCGGCTGACGCTCCTGGTTTCCAGGGGAGTGGTCTACGGAATCAGCACGTTGCTGGTGGCACTGCTGTTTGCCAATTACATCAACCCGCTCCAGGAGTTTATTCAGAGGAACATGCCGGTATTTGCGGGAAGCAGCCTACTAATCGTGGCGGTCTGCTTTGCGCTGGTTACGTTCTTACTGTCTTCGGTGGTGAAGACTTTTATCGATATTCTGTTTACCAAGGGGGAACTGGTCCAGACGGAGAATTTAAAGAAATTCAGTACAGCAGTGTCAAAGAGCCTTGAGGTGGCAGATATCGTGGAGGAGATCTCGACGGTTATCCAGGAGACGCTGGCGGTAGAGACCATCTATATCTGTCTGGCCGACCAGGCGGGAGAGAATTATGAGACGGCGCACCGGTCCCGTCCCATCAGCGGCGTAAACATTACCATACGGAGGGACAACCCGATGGTGGAGTGGATGCGCCAGAACAGGCGGTGTATCCAGATATCGGAATTCCGCAGGACCGTGCTTTTTAAGTCCATGTGGGAGGAGGAGAAGCAGCTGATCCGGGAACTGGGAATCCAGTGCATGCTTCCGCTGCAGGACGAGGAAAGCCTGGCTGGAATCGTGCTTCTGGCCTCCAAAAAGAAGGGGAAATCCTACGGCTACGATGATTTGAATTTCCTGGAATCAGTCAGTTCCATCGCGTCTATCGCGGTCCGCAACTCCAGGCTGTATGAGAAGGCCTGCATGGAGGCACGGACGGATGAGCTGACAGGACTTTTAAACAGGAAGTATTTCTATGAGCTTTTGAATCAGCAGTATGAGAAGAAGCCGAACAAGGAGCTGGCCCTGATCATCATTAACATCGATGATTTCAAGCTTTATAACCAGCTCTACGGCATGAAGGAGGGGGACGCTGCCCTTCAGAATGCGGCGAAGATTATCAGCGCCACGGTGGGAGAGCGCGGCTATGTGGCCCGCTACAGCGGAAAGGAATTCGCGGCGGCGCTGCCTGATTTCGATGTGCTGGCGGCCAGGAATATCGCGGAATCCATACGGATGCAGATTTTAAATATGAACAAGAGGGCCACGGATTACGCCTTAAAGGTGCTGACCGTGAGCTGCGGGATCTGTACCATCCCATATTCAGCCAGCAATATCAAGCAGTTGGTGGAGAACGCAGACATGGCTGTATTTTCCGTGAAGCGGAAGGGGAAAAACGGCGTCATGGTCTATGACATCGGATCCCATATAGACGGAAATGCAAAGGGCAGTGAACCGCTGGTGAGAGAGGAGGTCTATACCTCGTACCAGTCCACCATCTATGCGCTGACCGCGGCCATCGACGCCAAGGACCACTATACCTTCAGCCATTCCAGGCATGTGGCGGAGTACGCGGGAATTCTGGCGGAAGAGTACGGCATGAGTGAAGACTTCATCGAGCTGGTGAGGGAGGCCGGGCTTCTCCATGATATCGGAAAGATCGGGATCCCGGAACATATTTTAAACAAGCCCGGAAGGCTGGAGCCGGAGGAGTATGAGACCATGAAGGGCCATGTGGAAGCGGCCATCGGCATCATCCGGAACCTGCCGTCTCTGGACTATGTAATACCGGCCGTTATCGGCCACCATGAGCGGTATGACGGCAAGGGCTACCCAAGGGGAATCGCGGGAGAAGATATACCGCTCTCCGCAAGAATTCTCTGCATTGCGGATTCCTTTGACGCCATGGTGTCAAAAAGGTCCTACAAGGACCGCTGCTCCCTGGAATTTGCCATGGAGGAGATCTTAAAACAGGCCGGTAGGCAGTTTGATCCGCAGCTGGCGCCGCTGTTCGTGGAGGCGGTCCGGAAGGGGAAAATCAAACCCGAAGAGGAGTAAGGGTGGCTTCGCGCACAGAAAGGTTCTTCCCCGCCTCCGGTTGCGTCCCGGTGCAGGGGGAGTTGATATCCCGTGTCCGCCTTGCTTCCTACTCGCCATAAAAATGAACGTGACTGACGGACACATAATGCGTGTGTTCGCCAGTCACGTTCATTTTTATGACTAGTGCCTCCCGGCGTAAATATGTCGGTATATAGCATCTGATATCCGCGTCAGGTGTGCGTCTGCGAAGCGACGGCGTAGTGGGCGCTACGACTAGC
>NZ_JBKVCZ010000073.1:0-33495 GCF_046966825.1 Hungatella sp.
GGTAATTCCCGAGACGATAATATTATTTTTATAGAAAATCAGGAATTTTCCGTCGGTTAAAATCCCCTTGTAATTGGCCAGCGTGGCGTTTACCGGCAGAAACTGGGGCGGCAGACGCAGAATCGCTTCATTGGGCTTTAAGGATGTGAGCAGCATCCAGTAAATAGGGAATACGAAGCAGATCGTGGCGGTCAGAATCGCCGCATACATAAAAATTTTCCGATAAGTTTTCTTCTTCATTTGCTCACCTCCTAATATTCCACTTCTTTGGAAGAAAGAACCCTGTTATAAACCGTAGAGAAGATTACCAGGAACACGAGCCAGCAGACACCGATGGCCGCGCCCTTGCCCAGATTGAAGCCCGAAAATGCCGTCTCATACGTATACAGGGGCAGCGTAGTGGTCGCGCGGACCGGACCGCCTCCTGTCATGGTGAAGAACAGAACGAACATCTGGAAATTCGACACGATGGAGGTCAGCGTCACCGTTTTCACAACCGGCATGATGCACGGCACTGTGATGCACCAGAACTTCTGTGCTCCGGTGGCTCCGTCGATCTCCGCCGCCTCTTTTAGGTCCTCCGGCACTGTCTGCAGTCCGGAGAGAAGCATAATCATCATCAATGGCATCTGTTTCCACACCGCCGAAATGATAACGCCCAGCATAGCCGTCTTCGGGCTTCCCAGGACGCTGTAATCCCCCAGGCCCAGTAGGTAATTGACAATGCCGTACTGCGGCTGAAAGATAAACATCCAGGTGACCGCCACCACCAGCGACGGGATCGTCCACGGAAGGAATAAAAGGCTTCTGAACACCTTTCTCCCTCTGAGGCTTCCGCTGTTCAGCAGCAGCGCCACCCCCAGACCTATAAAAAACTGGGCGATGACAGTCCCGCACACATAGACCAGCGTTCTCCCGAAGGTCCTGATAAACTCCGCGTCGGTAAAGACCGCTTTATAATTGGAAAAATTGTTCCATTTAATATTGCTCATATCCAGCAGATTGTAATGAAAGAAGCTCATTCCAACCACGACAAATACCGGGATGATGATGGTAACTGTAAGCATCGCCAGAGCGGGTACCAGAAGCATCACCATGAACCAGTTGATTTTTTTCTTTTTTCGCGTTATTTCACCCATAATACAACCTCCAATAGATACAAAGGGAGCGGATGCAGGATGATCTGCAGCCGCTCCTGATTGCTACGGTGACTCGTGCGCAGTGCGGGCGAGTGATCGTTCAGACTGATGAGTTCAGTTCCATTCTTACTGTCCGTACATTTCTTTGATCGTCTTATTGGTTTCTTCCAGTACGGTTTTAATATCCTCATTATTGACAACGATCCGTTCGATCGCCTTTGTCACCTCATTCATGGCATTGTCAAACATCGCGTTGGTAGCCGGAAGCGGGCTGGCCGTCTCAGACTGTTTGTTAAATACTTCCATGAAGTAATCTTCGTTCATCTCCGGAAGAGTCGCTATGGATTTTCTTGCGGAAAGCACTGCGTTGGATTTGTGGTATTTCACCATGGCATCCTTGCCGATTAAATATTCCACCAGGCGGACTGCTGCTTCTTTATGCTCTGATTTTGCAAATACGCCCAGCTGATGCTCTGTATACACCGTCTCACTGCGTCCGGTCTTTCCTGTCGGAATCACGGCGATTCCCATCTTCTTGTCAAAATCCTCTCCCAGTCCGCTGCTGCTTCTAAATGCGCTGCGTCCCATGTCGCCGTCGAAGATGATGCCGATCTGGCCTGATGCAAATAAACCTCTTAAATCCTTGATTTCCAGACCAGCCGGAATTACTTTTTCATCCACCAGCTGTTTGGTCCACGTGAGCGCTTCCACATTGCCTTCGTTATTTAAATCAACGTTTCCGCTGTCGTCAACAAAGTGACCGCCGTATGCATAGAAAATGCCGTTATATACCGTACCGGTGTGGGCTACCTTGCCGGTTGGGATTCCCAGGCCATAGAGTGTATTGCCTGCCTCGTCTTTTCCGAGCTTAGCAATGGCCCTCGCAGCTTCCGTCATCTCTTCCCAGGTTGCCGGCGCTTTTTCCGGGTCTAAACCGGCTTTGGTAAATAAGTCCTTATTGTAATACATGGCGATCGGATGCGGCGCCCAGGATAATGCCTTTACCTTTCCGCCATACGTCGTTCCCGATAAATAGCCGGGATAAATATCGTCCAGCACATCTCCGGAGGCCAGATCATCCAGTTCTGCCAGGATTCCCGCACCGTTAAATGCGCTCATCATCTGCGAATTTCCCATGATGACATCGGCTGCATTGCCGGAGGTTCCTGCGATTAGAACCTGATCCTTATACTGGTTGAACGGGATCGCCTGGGACTCCACCCTGATGTCGGGATTGGCCGCCATGAAATCATTCAGAAGCTCTTTGAAAATATCTGAAGTGGCTTCCTCCGCCTCCAGCCAGTTGCTCATGGTGATCGTCACCTGTTCTCCCGATGCGGCTTCCCCTTTCGTCTCTTCCTTCTTCGTCTCTTCCTTTTTCGTCTCCGCCGGTGCGGCAGTCGTCGTCTCCTTCGGCGCGGCGGTGGTGGCTGATGTGCTGTTACCTCCGCAGCCACTTAAGGCTAACCCACTGACCATTACAGCTGACAGTACAACAGCAAGCGTTTTTTTCATAAAAAAATCCTCCTTTTTTCTATTTCGGTTTGCTTCATTCCGCTTAACTTTTATACTCTCATTATAACAGAGGCTGATCAAAAGAGAAGGGACCCAAAATTTTGTTTTAGTGCTGTTTTTATAGTTTTTAAGTTTATTATGCATAATTATTGTGCACTTTATCTCTCTCCATTGGGTGTAACTCCGTATTTCTCCTTATAGATTCGTGCAAAATGCTTTGTGCTGCTGTATCCTACCATTTCCGCGATATTCACGATTTTTAAATCTGTATTTAAAATCAGCTTTCTCGCCTTTTCCATGCGTAAGTCCGTTACGTAGTCGATATACTTTTTCCCCGTCTGTTTTTTAAACAGCGTGGAGAAGTAGGCCGTGTTCATGTGAACCACCTGGCTGACCTCCTCCAGGCTGATGTTGCGGTAAAAATTATTTTCTATGTACTGGACCGCCCTGCCGATGCTTCCGCTCTCCTCCGGCACTGTTCCCTTCTCTTCCTTCGTCTCCGCCTGCTCTCTGATCCCCAGGAGGCGCGAAGTGCAGTCTGTCAGTTCAAAACGGTTGACCGGCTTTAAAATGTATTCCCGCACTCCGCACCGGATCGCCGTCCTGGCATACTCAAAATCCCGGTACGCGCTGATCACCACATACTGGGTCGTAATTCCCGCGGCCAGCGCCTTCTCGATCATGGCCAGCCCGTCCAACACCGGCATACGGATATCCGTGATGACCGCGTCCGGATTCCACACAGCCATGGTCTTATATCCCTCCATGCCGTCACCGCACTCCCTCACCTCGATATCCCCGTAGAAATTCTCCAGAATCTTTCTGATTCCCTGTCGTATGATCGCCTCATCGTCACAGATCAAAATCTTTATCATCGTCCTCTTCCCCCTCCTTTCGCAGCGGAATTCTCAGCGAAACAATGGTTCCAATGCCATTTCCCGAGCGCAGCGTCACCCGGCTGTTTCCCCCAAACAGAAGCTTCAGGCGCCTGCTCAAATTCTGCAGCGCAAAACAATCCAGAGTCTCCTCCTGGTTGTCCGGCATTAACAGTTCCCTGATTCTGGCGATGCGCTCTGCCGGAACCGCCATACCATCGTTAAAAATCCTGATTACGAGGAACCCACGCCGCTTTAAAACAGAAACCAGCAGACGCTTGTGCTCCGGCGTATCCTCGAAACCGTGTTAAACGCATTTCCACCAGCGGCTGCATGGTCGGTCTCGGTATCATTTCCGCCATACACTCCTCATCGATTGCATATTCCACGAGAAAACGGTCCGGGAAACGAATTTTCTGAATTGTCACGAAATTCCGCACATTCTCGACCTCTTCTCTGACCGCCACAAGGGTGGACGGCTCCATGGAATAGCGCATCATCATAGAAAATGCCTGTGCCATATCCACAATC
Organism: Hungatella sp.; assembly: GCF_046966825.1. Taxonomy (NCBI): domain Bacteria; kingdom Bacillati; phylum Bacillota; class Clostridia; order Lachnospirales; family Lachnospiraceae; genus Hungatella; species Hungatella sp. Next base: position 4,061 of record NZ_JBKVCZ010000073.1, read on the forward strand.
TCATAATTATCCCGAATCAGCGCCAGCATGGAGATGCTCTCCAGCGTGTTGTAGATAAAATGAGGGTTAATCTGGCTCTGAAGCGCCTTAAGGGTAGCCTGCTGGCTTTCAATTTTGACCAGATACTCGCTTTCAATCAGGCGCTTCATATCCCTTACCATGGTATTTAAGCTCTGTACCAGTTCTCCGATCTCATCGGGATGATCATCGCAGACGACCACGTCTAAATTCCCTGTGGCGATCTCCCTCGTCGCATCCCGCAGCGTGATGATTCTCCTGGAAAACCAGTCCGCCAGCAGCTTGTCGCTGAGATAGATCAGGATAATGAGGACTACCATGCCGATCAGGAAATAAATCAGGGCCGCGCCGTAGCCTCTCTGCAGTTCCTTTAACTGAAGCCGGAACTCCACGTCCTGCCCAAGAGCCGAGGAATAAGAGTACACCGGGACAAAGTGGTTGCCTTCCTTATAGGTGTCGGAGATAATCTCGTTTCCACTGCAGATGATCTCATCCCCGCTGCCCTCCACCAAATCGTAAAAAGGCTGAATCATCTTCTGTTTATCCAGCTCCACATAGACCAGCCCCTGTACCTCTCCGTTTTTGACGCTGACTATATTGGACGCCAGAATCCAGACCGGCCTCCCGTCCTGCAGGGAATCTCCGTCCTCCCGGACAAAGGAGGTATCCCCCGCCAGCAGTGCCTCAAACCAGGGCGCACCGGCGCAGGCCGCCGACAGATCCTTGTCGGAAAAGTCTCTGGAAAACGTCTTATCGGCCTCCTTAATGTAGATGGATATCGCCCCTGTTCGTCTCCCCACAGTGCTCATATTGGTCAGGCGGTTCCTGATAAAATCCCTTAAATCCAGCCTTTCCTTATAGGTTCCCGTCACGTAATCATCGATGGCATTCTGTACATTGATGTCCGTTACCATCAGATTCATGCCCTCCTGTGCCTGTGCGAAATACGAATCCAGTTCTTCCACCGTCTTGTCCAAAAGCATCTGAGACTGGCGTTTTGAATTCTCCACGCTAACATTTATGAACACGAAAAAAACGATGGCAAATATTATCATAATCGGTATAATTGCCACCAGCCAAGTCGATAAAGTAAGTTTTTTCTGAATGGACGCATCACGGTAGCGTTCCATTTTCCAGACTTTTTTCATATCTCCCCAATCCAGCTTTTTCACAGTTCTTATTTATTCTTTAATGGATTCTATTATAGCATCCCGAACTGGAAATGACAATTTCCCCTGTTCCTCCGCAGGATAAACTTGTAAACTTACAGAATTATGAAAAGCTGCTTTCGTCATTAACTTAAGCCGGGATTTCGGTATCACGCGCTTCGGCCTCCGCATAAAATGATATATCTATGAGAAAGGAGGTGAAGCCACATGGCACACGTATCGAATCAGGCACAGCTGGCCGCCGCGCTGTTCCGTCAGGAACCCTCCATACAGATAACCGCTGATTTCCCCCTCACTTCCCAGCTGAATATCCTGTATGATGTTGCGATAGAAAGTCTTGCGCCGTATTCCCTTCATACGCTCTTTAAGGATCCGGGCTATGACGGCTTTCTGTTCCGGATCTTCGGAGGCGGCGCCCTCCGGCTTGCAAACATCACCCTCGACGGTCGTTCGGAGGACCATGATCCGGCTTCCGTGCTGGCGAGTTCCCTCATCTGCGTGACAGATGGCTCCCTCTGTCTGGATACGCAGTCCGTGTTAAAAAATAACAGTTCTTACAGCGACGGCGGCGGCGTCCGGATCTGCGGCGGAACCTGCTGTACGAACCGCTTTGAGATGAACGGCAGCGCAAGGATCACCGGCTGTTCCTCCCGGGCAAACGGCGGCGGGGCGGCGGTCTCCTTAAGCAGTCCCGACGACTGCATCTCCATCTCTGACCAGGCTGTGATCGACCACAATTCGGCGCTGAACGGAGGCGGACTCAGTTTCACTTCCGAAATCCCCTGTCTCGGCGGCACCCTGGCTGTCATGGAACAGGCACGGATCACGGACAATGTTTCGCATTTTACAGGCGGAGGCATCTCATTTTCGGGATACCGGCCGGGAGACAGCGCACCCTCGCTTCTCGTGCTGGATGGATCCGTCGTTCTTTCCGGAAATACCGCCGTTCACGGAGGCGCCGTCTTCTTTTACGGAGCAAACTGCGGAGACCGTATGATCGTGACGGACGGTGTCACAATTTCCGCCAATACGGCCGCAGGGACGGGGGGCGGCATCTGCTGTCTGGCGCCCACCGCGGGAGCGGACCTCCTGATCACCGAATCTGCTGTCACCGGCAATACCGCGGGGACCGGAGGCGGCATCTATCTGCTCACGAATTTCGGCGGGGCCGTGACGTTTCTTGAGAGCCGCCTGTCTGACAACACGGCGCAAAGCGGCGAATCCGGGTCCGGCGGCGGATTCTGGTTTAAAAACACCGCCGCTGACCTGCCTGCCGTCATAACGTTAAACGGGACCGAGATAAGCCATAACACGGCCTCCTCCCACGGAGGCGGTATTGCCGCTTCCGGTCAGTCACGTCTCACCTTCTTGAGCGGATCGGTCCATGACAACCGTTCCTCCCATTACGGCGGCGGCGTCTGGCTCCGTGACCGGAGTGTATTTGCCATGAAAGGCGGTGAAATCCTGGATAACCACGCCGTCTACGGCGGCGGCTTCTACAACGATACCGGCGCAGCCCTGCTGATCACCGGCGGCACCGTCAGCCGAAACAGCTCGGACGCGGGAGGCGGCATCTATAACGCAGAGCAGTCCAGCGTCACCCTCTCCTCCACCGGGGATTTCGGCGGTGAGGGCACGAACACCGCCGCCCTGTACGCACCGGGCATCTACAACAGCGGAGAGCTCCGGGCCGAAAACACACGAGTCATCACAAACGGTGTCTATCTCTCCTCGCGAAACTCCATCGTCAGGATCGTAGGGCCGCTGGCTGCCGGTTCCAGGATTCAGATTGACGGCTCCGGCTATGTAAGCCCCAATGACGCCGGCATTCCTATCGTAATTGCCGAAGCGGCTCCTCCCTACCGGCAGCTGACCGAGACGGACCGGGAATCGTTTTTAAAGCCGCCCTCCGGCTTTGATGGATGGGAAATACGGCTGAGCGGCGATTTGACCCAGGTTCTGCTGGCGCCGCCGGGGCCTGGTGCAGGCGAATAAGGCGGATGGGATATGCTGGCTGCAGCATATCCCATCCGCCTTTGTTTGTTTCCTTATCTATTTCTTCCTCACCGGATAACACACCTCCGTCACCATTTTCTCCGGATCCGATGTGTCGTGGGGGCTGACGTGGTAGATGCAGAACGAAGCACCATCGTACTCGTAACCGTTGTCGTGAATCCAGCGGGCTACCGCCTCGTTGACTCTGGTGATCTGTGCATAGCTTCCCTGGTAGGTAGCGGAAGCGATCAGCACAGGCGGCACGGTCTTAAATTTCACATGCTCCGTGTCCTTATATGTTCCCGCAACGGAAATCTGAATCTCCACATCCACATCCTGCTCCTTGTAACCTTCATCGTGGAAGACAGCCAATCCATACACCGGGGATGCCATCTGCAGATTCTGACTGCCCGTCTCTCCATGGAGAATCCCCCATAAAATATGCTCCTGGTCGTAAGCCGGAATCACTTTTCTGACACTTGCGACATACCTCTCCGGCAGAGTTTTTAACGTTACCTGATAATCCATCATATTTCCATCCTTTCTGATCCATTCGATGGTGTTATCAAGAAGCTGCAGCTTCGTACCGATGTCGCCCAGCTGGTCCTCCAGCTCTTTCTTCTTAACCCGGAGAAACTTTTCCATTTCCTCCGGTCCGCCGCAGCAGTTTAAGATTTCGCGGATAACCGTCAGGCCAAATCCCATGGATTTCAGGCTCTGGATCTGCCCCGCCACGGAGAGCTGGTCCTCCCCGTAATACCGGTAACCGGTGGCGGGATCGACTACTCTTGGTTCCATAAGGCCGATTTCATCATAATGGCGCAGCATACGGATACTGATTCTCGACAGCTTTGAAAAATCACCAATCTTCAACATTTTGTCACCTCACATATATGTGTTTTTGAGCTCAATATCACTATAGACCGTACCACAGTGTGAGAGTCAAGCGCGGATTGAAATATTTTTTTCAGCACTACACCATTTCCCCCATATACCGCTTCAGCGGGCTAATCTCAGGATCATACAGAAGCTCCACTGCATTTAGAATATCCTCTTTTAATGCCTCCTTTAATCCATCAGCAGACTCATTCTTCAGGCAAACCGGTTCCTCTCCCTCTGTTTCTGCCCAAAGCGCCACGTCCTCCAGTTCAAAGGGCCCGTTCCGGAAATGCCCCAGCAGGCATCCCCTAAACGCACCATCAATCAGCAGATATCCCAGCACATCGTATTTCGGGTGTCTAAATGTGTCCTTCAGCCAGTGCTCATTGGACTTCACCAGAAAATCATTTTTGTGGAGAATAAAAACGGAATGTTTCTCCGTTTCCTTCGGTGCATTCTCCACTGTATCAGACGGATCCCCCTCCAGCAGCTGTAAGTCCTCTCTGCGGACGTATCCCCCTTCATACGGCGCCAGCGTTCCATTTGATACCAGCCGTTCCAGCACGCCTTTTATTTCCTTTAATGGAAGCCTGTAGAAGGACCTCACCATGGCCGCGTCAATCCAGACATTCAGCCACACAAACCGCCTTACCAGTTCCTCTTCCGCCTCCTCCTTCGTATACCGTTCCAGATTCACATCGGGAAACTCGGATTCGAACGGATACCAGGCGCGATCCCATTCGCTGTCCGCCTGATCTTCGAATACGAGGAATTTCTCCTGCAGGCGGTGCAGGGCGGGTGTAATCTCCTTCGTCAGCATACCCGTGAACTCCTTCATCACATGGATCGTCATCGGGCCTTCCCGGTTCAGAAGTTCATAGAGCTCCAGCTCTGTGTCCGTAAGAGGCTTGTCCTTCCGGTAGACAGCCGCGAACAGCTCCAGCTCGTCCGCATAAATGTAGGCGATATTACCGTTCTGGAATCTTCCCTTCATAATAGTACGGCTTCCCCTCATCTTATAGCAATACTTCCTGTCGTCAAATGCCGCGCGGTATAAAAGCTCCGGCGGAGAGCCCGGACAGCTCCAGTATACACAGAGTACGGGAGACATCTGCTTAAACAGCACTCCATATTCCTTCTTCCCGGCGGGCTTTGTAAAATGCTGGCGTTCCAGACGCAGCTTTAAATATATATTTTTATTCAACTGAACATACCTCCATGTCATTTTATCCTGATCGCGCATTTTACGATATGTTTATTCGTTGTGCATTCACTACGCACTTTCACCATGTGAGTTCCCGTTTACGCAGAAATACTCATACAGAAACGGGAACTCTCCCTATATCACTGATCCGCTGACCGCTCTTCGTTGTCCTGGTACCACTCCATATTCTTCCTGTTGATCCATTCCGTGGAAACGTCCATCGCCGCCCGGCACGCGTTGGTCTGATCCAGCGCATTCAGCATGACAAAATCATGGATGATCGCCTGGAAACGCAGCGCCGTCACTGACACGCCTGCCGCCCGCAGCTTTTCGGCATAGGCCTCACCCTCGTCTCTCAGCACATCCGCCTGGCCGTTTAAGATCATGGCCTGCGGAAGATCGGTAAGGTGATCGGTACATGCCCTTAACGGGGATGCGGTGATCTGGTTTCTGCAGCATTCCGATGTGGTGTACTGATCCCAGAACCACATCATGCCCGCCCGGTATAAGTAGTAGCACTCCGCAAACTCACAGTACGACGCCGTATTAAAACAGGCGTTGGTCACGGGATAATAGAGAAGCTGCTTGTGGATGGCCGGCCCCCTTCTGAATTTGGAGAACAGCGTCATGGCGATCGCCATATTACCGCCCACGCTGTCTCCGGCCACGGTCAATGTATTGGCATTCAGCCTTCTTCCCATCTGTTCAAACAGCTGGGGCAGCTGGCAGAGTACACTGTAGCACTGCTCGATGGCGGTCGGATAACACGCCTCGGGAGACCGGGTGTATTCCGGAAAAATGACCGTACAGCCGGTCCTGGCGGCCAGCTCTCTCACCAGCTTCTCATGCGTATGGAAACTCCCGAATACCCAGCCGGCTCCGTGAATGTAGAAAATCACATTTTCTGCAAATTCACTGTTTATCGGTGTTACCCGGTATACGGGAATGCTTCCCCAATGGCCTGTCTCGACCATGGAAGCCTCCACCTGGGCCGGATACATATAGACCGGCGCGTCCTGTGCCTTCTCCAGCACCCGTCGTCCCTCTTCCGGCGGCAGTTCAAAAATCAGCGGTGGAACTGAATTCTCAATACAGACAGTCTCCGCCGCCGGTTCCAACAGTACTCTTCGATTCATAGTTTTCTCCCATCTGATATGATGTTCTAATGGCATCCTATTCAGAAAAGCAGAATCTGGACCTTAAAAATTATGCCGTCAAAGCTGACCCGCATGATTCCATGATACTTATCCACAACCTTCTCCACGGAGGAGAGACCAATCCCCACTCCGCTGTGTTTTGTGGAGTAATACTTCCCTTCCTTTAAAATCACATCCCGCTGATATGTATTCTGAATCTGAAGGACCAGCTGTTTCCCTCTCATTTCCGCCTGAATCTCCACATGACCGGCTCCGTCCTCCATACCGCTGCACGCCTCCAGCGCGTTCTCTAAAAGATTGCCGAAAATGATGCACAAATCCATATCGGAAACATCCGGTATCTCCGAAAGATCCGCGCTGATATCCAGCCGGATCCCGGCTGCCTCCGCTGCCGCCGCGTAATGACGCAGTATGACATCGGCAATATGGTTCCGGCAGATGGAAGTCTCTTTTCCCTCTATATACTCCGGAATCAGCTCTTTTACATACTCCTTCAGCCCTTTTATATCCTCCGCCTCCACAAATCCGTTGATGGACAGGAGATGGTGCCGCCAGTCATGCTTCAGCCGCGACGTTTTTTCAATGCTTTCCAGTAGTTTACCGTACTGTTCCTTCTGCAGCGTGAGCTGGGCCGAAACCGTTTCCGCCTGCTGCACCGCCGTAATTCCCTTGTACGCCTGAATTATCATCTGCAGCGTCACGTAAAAGAATGCATAGGTGGCAAACGACCAGAGAATCACGAAAACCACGTCACCCGGCCCCGTATGGACCCCGGTTATCCAGTAATCATTGACAATTTTCACATAGAATATCAAGTACGTCAGCGCCGGAATAATCCAGATATAGTTCCAGAAAGAGAGTGACAGCCGAAAATCAATCACCTGCTTATACAGCTTTGCCATTAAAAGCCACAAAAGAGGCGTATAGGCCGCCAAAACGGCCAGCACCAGCACCATCTTCGTCGTCTCCGCCGCGGAATCCAGGTTCAGCAGATTCCCGATCACCTTTGCAATCGCCACAATATTCACGTATAAATTCAGCGTCACCAGCACAATAAAAAGGATTTCAAAGGCGCTGCCCTTTATCACAAGCCGAAATACCACCACTGACACCAGAAGCCACAGACAGATCCCATAAATGTTATATTCCCGCAGCGGCGATCCCGGAACGAGAAACAGGATAGTAACTGCCGCAGTCACCGTTATATCAAACAGAAACAGTGCAGCCGACTTCCAGTATCCCAGCCGCAGCCGCGATTTGAATGAGAAAAACAGGAAAAATGCGAATACGCAGCAGCAGCACATCACCCGCAGCGTAATGCATGCCATATCAACCAGCGTCATACTCATCTGCGCGCGATCCTCACTTTCCGCAGCCTGCCCTTAATTGGTTTTTCCTGAAGCTTTTCCAGTACCTCCTGACCTTTGCCGTTTAGAATCTCCACGTATGTCAGGCTTTCCCTGATGTCGATAATACCGATATCTTCCGCCCCAATCCCATCGATGTTGCAGATCGTCCCCACAATGTCCACTGCGCGCATCTTCGATTTTCTGCCTCCTCCGATTGAAAGACGCGTGATTCCAGCGTTTAAGGCGGCTCCCTTTTGCGCTTTCGGGGCCCGTCTCTCTCTCTGCCGCGCCCAAAAGGCCTTCGTCATCTCCTCATCCGGTTCGGGGCATGAAGTCACTGGAAGCTCGCGCCCCATATAGGCTTCCACCATATGAAGCCTCCGCTCCTCGTTCTCACACAGGAGACTTACGGCTCTCCCCTTTTCTCCGTTTCTTCCCGTCCGGCCGATGCGGTGTACGTAGGTCTCACGGCCGCCCGGGAAATCATAATTCACTACGAGATCGATCTTATCGAAATCAATCCCCCTGGCCGCAACATCGGTTGCGATCAGATAGCGGAAGCCGCCTCTCCGGAAAGCGTCCACTGTTTTTAAACGCTCCCTCTGCTCCATTTCTCCATGAATCATCCCACAGAATATCCGGTCTCTCTTAAGCTTCTGAAGGGCACGCCACCATCTCTGGTTCCGCAGAATATCATGCAGCTCTCCGGGTTTTCCAGAATCAGGACCCGTTTCAGCAGGTCGTATTTCTCTTCCTGGTCCGTGCGGTATACCGCCTGGGAGATCGCGGGTTCCTCTTCCTCTGTATCCGCCTCCGGGGCAATCATGACGGCGTCCGCCATATACTCCTCCACCAGGAGCCGCACCTTCTCATCCAGTGTAGCTGAGAACAGAAGAACCGTTCCGCCTTTCGGCAGAAGAGCCATGATCTGTTTCACCTCGTCCAGGAACCCCATGTCCAGCATGAGATCCGCCTCGTCGATGACCAGATACCGGATGCCGGTGAGTTTTAAACAGTCCCTCTGAATCAGATCCATGACGCGGCCCGGAGTTCCCACGACAATGTGAGACTTCTGTTTGATCGTGCGTATCTGCTTATCAATCGGAAAGCCGCCAAAGACCGCCGGGACCTTCAGGCGTTTGCCTCGTCCTATGTGAAACAGCTCGCTGCTCACCTGAACCGCCAGTTCCCTACTGGGCTCCAGCACCAGCGCCTGCGGCAGATTTTCTTCCCAGACAATCTTTTCACAGAGCGGAATACCGAATGCCGCCGTCTTTCCCGTCCCCGTCCTGGACCGCGCCACCACATTCTTTCCTTCCAGAACCATAGGGATCACTTCCCGCTGTATCTCCGTTGGTTCGTGATACCCCAGGAGCTCCAATGCACGGACGATCTCCTGAGAAAGGGCGTACGGAAGGAATCCGTTGGGGGACACCTGATCTGTATTTGATGCTGTTTCTTCATTATTACATGTCATCTCTATTTCCAAACCATTTTTATTCTCTGACATAATTAAATTCCTTCCATAATAAAAAACCCGAATTCCGGATTCCTCCCAATAAAGTAAAATCAGAAAGCAGGCCATACCATGACCTGCCGGCTGATTTTATTATACAATGGATTGAACCCAGAATCTACTGGCAAAAATAGTTCCCGGACATACTGTCTGTCTCACCGCTCTGCCCTGGGAAGGAAAGGCGGGCATACGGATTACAAAACGACGTTTCCTGCTACTGGAAAAATAACAGGAGCATTCCAGCCGCCACCGCCGAGCCGATGACACCGGCCACATTGGGGCCCATGGCGTGCATCAGTAAAAAGTTGGAGGGGTTGTATTTCTGGCCTTCCTTCTGTACCACGCGGGCCGCCATCGGGACCGCGGAAACGCCTGCGGCGCCGATCATGGGGTTCACCCTGCCATTGGACAGTTTACACATCACCTTGCCAAGCAGTACACCGCCGGCGGTTCCCACCGAAAATGCGATCAGGCCCAGAACAATGATCTTTAACGTATCCACCCGCAGAAATGCGTCAGCGCTGGCCTTTGCCCCAACAGTAATCCCCAGAAAGACAGAGATAATATACATCAGGGAATTCTGTAATGCGTCCACGAGGCGTGGGACACATCCTGATTCTTTTATTAAATTCCCCAGCATCAGCATACCGATCAACGCGCCTGCCGACGGCAGAAGCAGGACCGTAAATAAGGTTACCACGATAGGAAATACGATCTTCTCCGTTTTACCGACCGCTCTCAGCTGCTCCATCTTGATCTTCCGCTCTTTCTCTGTCGTGAGGAGACGGATAATCGGCGGCTGTATAATAGGTACCAGCGCCATATAGGAATAGGCCGCAATGGCAATGGCTCCCAGCAGATGCGGAGCCAGCTTGCTGGTTAAGTAAAGCGCCGTCGGCCCATCCGCGCCTCCGATGATTCCGATGGAGGCGGCTTCCGGTCCTACAAAACCCAGCATAATTGCTCCGATAAAGGTTAGAAAGATTCCCAGCTGGGCCGCTGCCCCTAAAAGGAGACTCCGCGGATTGGCCAGCAGCGGCCCGAAATCCGTCCCTGCGCCGATGCACAGAAAGATCAGCGGCGGATAGATCCCTAAATTGGTTCCCTGGTATAGATAATATAGAAGGCCTCCATTTTCGTCCCCCACCGCGGCGGCCATCAGACCGGTCTTCGGAAGATTCACCAGAAGCATACCGAACGCAATGGGAATGAGAAGATAAGGCTCATATCCCTTATGAATCGCCAGATAGAGAAAGAGACAGGCAATTGCGATCATAATGAGTTCGCCGGGCATATGCAGGCCAAACAGCACAGTATCGCACTGAAACAGCTGTGAAAATCCGCTGCTCTTCCAGAACTCCAGTAAAATTCCATTCATCCTTTTAGCCTCCTTAAGAGATTTCGAGCAGCGGATCCCCTGCTGCCACGGAAGCGCCTTTTGAGGTAATGATGGAGGTCACCATGCAGTCGCGCGGGGCGATAATCTCATTTTCCATCTTCATTGCCTCGATGATGACCAGCACTTCCCCGCATTTTACCGTCTGTCCGGAAGCTGCCGGAACCGCCAGAACGGTTCCCTGAAGAGGCGCGGTGATCACTTCGCCGCCTGCGGAGGCGCCGTTTCTCTTTTGCTCTGCAGCTGCTCCAGTTCCTCCTGCGGATTGATTCTGCGGAACGGGCCTCGCCGGCGCCGCATAACCACCGCTCTGCACATTCCGGTGAATCTCTTCCACTTCCACCTCATGAACTACACCGTCAAGCACGATCCGAAATACTTTTATTCCCATGGTTTTAACTCCTTTTCCTGTTCTTTATCGTATGGATTCCTGTCGAGCATTTTGGGCCCACGCGCTGTCACAGTCTTCCACTCTGGTAATTCTTCGCACCACAATTTCGTCCGGGTCCACCGCCAGATATGCCGCAACCGCCGCAGCGACAAGCACCGCATCGCTTTTGTTTCCAGCCGTCGGCCCGGCGCCGGGCTCCTGTGAGGAAGGCATACCGGCCGCAGCGTTTCCATTTCCTGTCTTTACCGTCTCCGCCCGTTGTCCATCCTCCCCCTTCATCTCCCGCCGTCTTAAAAGCCAGGCACAGAAATCAATCATAAAGGAGAGCAGAAGCAGCACCAGAAACACAATCAGTATACTGAATCCGGAAATCAACAGCGTATCCGCCACAGTCACACTATCACCAAACATGACACACCTCCTACAATGGAATATTTCCATGCTTTTTCGGCATTTTCTGAACCCGCTTGCCGCGGAACGCCTCCAGCGCGCTGATAACGCGTTTTCTCGTCTCGGCCGGCATGATGACGTCATCCACATATCCTCTGGAAGCCGCCACATACGGATTCATCATTGCCTCCTGGTACTCGGCAATCTTTTCCTTCCGCCTGGACGCTCCGTCGGAAGCGTTCTTTATCTCTTTGGAGAAGATAATGTTAGCAGCCCCATCGGCTCCCATTACTGCAATCTCAGCATCCGGCCACGCAAAGACCGCGTCGGCTCCCAGATGTCTGGAGCACATTCCGATATAGGCCCCACCGTATGATTTTCTCGTGATTACCGTTATCTTCGGTACTACCGCCTCGCTGTAAGCGTACAGCATCTTGGCGCCGTGACGGATAATTCCATTGTGCTCCTGCATCGTACCGGGCAGAAATCCCGGCACATCCACCAGTGTAAGGAGCGGTATATTAAAGGAATCACACGTACGGATAAAACGCGCGGCCTTGTCGGAGGCATTGATATCCAGGCATCCCGCCATGGCCTTTGGCTGGTTTGCAATCACTCCCGTGCTCCGTCCTCCCATATGAATGAATCCGGTAATGAGATTGGGGGCAAAATACTCCTGATATTCCATGAACTGACCGCCGTCTGCCAGGGCTTCGATGACGGCCTTCATGTCATAGGGCTTCCCCGGGTTCTCGGGTATCAGTTCATTTAGGGAGTCAGTCATACGGTTCCAGTCGTCGCACAGATCCATTTCCGGCGGGTTCTCCATGTTGTTCTGAGGGAGATAGCCCAGCAGTTCTTTGATCTGCCGGATACAGCTTCCCTCATCCTCCGCCATATAATGGGCCACTCCGCTGATCGCATTATGGGTCCTCGCTCCCCCCAGCTCCTCCGCTGTCACCGACTCCCCCGTGACAGCCGCGATTACCGAAGGACCGGTTATAAACATCTGGCTTGTATTCTTTACCATGAAAATAAAATCCGTCAGGGCCGGCGAGTACACAGCGCCGCCGGCGCACGGCCCCATAATCACGGATATCTGGGGAATCACCCCGGAAGCCATAGTATTGTTATAGAAAATACGTCCATAGCCCGCCAGGGCATCCACACCTTCCTGAATGCGCGCTCCCCCCGAGTCATTAATGCAGATCATGGGGGCTCCCGCCTTCATGGCTGCCTCCTGCGTCTTTACAATCTTGTCCGCATGCATTTCTCCCAGAGAACCGCCTATCACGGTAAAATCCTGGGCAGTGGCATATGTAAGCCTGCCATTCACCGTTCCATATCCTGTTACGACGCCCTCTCCCGGGGACGGCTTCTTCTCCATGCCGAAATTCGTACAGCGGTGTTTCACAAATAACCCCGTCTCCACAAAGCTTCCTTCATCAAACAGCGCCAGAAGCCGCTCACGGGCGGTCATCTTCCCGGCCGAGTGCTGCCTTTCTATGGCCTTTTCACCGCCGCCCAGCCGTAGTTTATCCTTTAAAATCAACAGTTCTTCCTGTTTTTTTGTAGCCAACTCCCTTTCCCTCCAGACCGTCACTCAGACTTTTTTCTAAATTGCTCCGGCACATGATATAAACCGCCGGACAGATCGGCAATCTCTTCCAGAGATTTCGCCGCTAAGAGTTCACGCTTCGCCGCGTCAGGTGAGATGGCAAGATCCTGCGGATACGCTACCTTTCCTTCTCTCCGCATACGTTCGATCTCCCCGCTGCCCACCATGGAGCCCACCGGTGTTCCCTGTGCGATACACCCCAGCATCTTCGTGCGCTCTTCTGCGTTCTGCGCCTGGTAGAGATAGGCGATTCCCTGCTCCGTCACCACGTGAGTCACATCCTCGCCGTAGACCATGACAGGTGCCGCATCCATGCCGGCCTTTCTGCCGATCCTAACGGCATCCAGTTCCGGCACAAAGGCCGGGCCATATTTGCTCTGGCTCTTTGTCATCTGAACCACCAGCTTTCGCCCGGAGGCCATGGAACCGGTCAGCGGAGCCATGTCGCGCCATGCTTTTGTCGTATGGCGCCGCCCGCCGGTGCTGTTTCCCATGTTGGGGGCACCGCCAAAGCCGCTGAGCCGTCCGCCCGTCACGGTCGAGGAGTTCCCCTCATAATCCATCTGGAGTGTGCCTCCCAGGAACAGGTCGATCCCATAGAGCCCTGCCACCTGGGCGGCCGCCCTGTTGGACCGGAGCATGCCATCCTTTCCGGTAAAAAAGATGTCAGGTCTCGCAGCGGTATACCGCTCCATACCCAGTTCTCCGCCAAAGGCGCATACCTGTTTCACCCAGCCCGCTTCCACAGCCGGGATCAGAGTGGGATGGGGATTCAAGACCCAGTTGGTACAGATTTTCCCTTTCAGTCCCAGATAATCTCCAAAAGTAGGAAGCAGAAGTTCAATCGCCGCGCCGTTGTAGCCGATGCCGTGATTCAGGCTTTCCACACCGTGCTTTGCATAGATTCCCTTGATCGTCATCATACCCATCAGAATATGGGCCTCCTGAATCTGGGCCGGATCTCTGGTAAACAATGGTTCCATGGGATATGGCTCGTCCGCCTTCACAATATAATCCACCCAGCCGCCCGGAATATCAACCCGTGGGAGGTCCCCCTCTCCCACGATCTCGTTGACCTGTGCGACGACAATCCCGCTCTTAAATGCGGCTGCCTCCGCCAGCATGGGCGTCTCCTCCGTGTTATAGCCGGTGTATAAATTTCCGTTTGAGTCCGCTTTGTCCGCAGCAATCAGACAGACATTGGGCGTCAAATCCACATACAGCCTGCCGTACAGCTCCAGATACGTGTGGATTGCCCCGATTTTCACGGTGTTCTCCGCCACCATTTCCGCCAGCCGCCTGCTCTGTACCCCGGCAAAGGAAAAGTTGATTTCCGACGCTATCCCTCTTTCGAAGAGATCCAGGTGCTCATCCCTGGAAATCGAAGGAATAATCATATTCAGATCATGGACTTTTTCCTGATTCACTTCCTTAAGCGCCTCTGCTAAAAATGCGGCCTGCTTCTGATTGCAGCCCTCCAGCACAACTCTGTCACCCGGCCTTAAAATACTCTCTAAAAATGGAACGATCTCTTCCGTCCCGACTCGTTTTCCCCTTGCATAACCGGCGGCCTTCTCCATCCGTTCCGCCTTTGAACGGCGTTCTTTATCCCAAATCATGCGCTCTCCCCTTTCTTAAAATGCGTTCCTGATAAAAAAATAATAGCATTGACTTTTTATAACGTCCAATATATACTTTGTTACATAATGATATCTAAATTGTTATAAAAGGAGGCGTATTCATGGATATTCATTCTCTTACTTATTTTAAGAAAGTCGCGGAGCTTCAGCACATCACCAGGGCTTCCGAAGAACTCCACGTAGCACAGCCTTCTTTAAGCCGCACGATTTCCCGGCTTGAGAAGGAACTTGGCGTCCAGCTGTTTGAGCGTTCCGGGAAGAACATTATCCTGAATTCCTACGGTGAGATTCTCTTAAAGCATACGAACCGGATTCTCCAGGAGCTAAAAGACATCGATCAGGAGATCGGTGATGCGGCCGGGGAGCGCAGCCGGACCGTAACGCTCTCCCTCTATGCGGCTTCCAAGCTTCTGCCGGAACTGGTCATGGCGTTTAAACATGAATATCCCTCCATACGGCTTCAGATTATCCAGGAAGACTTAACCAAGAATCAACCCGACGGATGCGACTTGACCCTGTTTTCCTCCATGCAGCCGTGCACGCAGGATCATTCCGCCTCCCTGATCGAGGAAGAAATTCTCCTGGCCCTGCCGGAGTCCAATCCACTCTCCAAGCGGGAGAACTTAAACTTAAGCGAGGTAGCGGGCGAAGAATTCATCTGCCTCCAGCAGGGAAAGAGCCTGCGAACCATCACCGACACCTTCTGCAAAATAGCCGGCTTCGAGCCGTCCGTCGTGCTGGAGAGCGACAGCCCGGAGACCGTCCGGGAACTGATCCGCGCGGGCATCGGCATCTCCTTCATCCCCTCCATCACCTGGCAGGGCATGGGCACGGAGAACATCGTTCTGGTTCCCATCTCCTTTCCGCGGTGCAGACGCTACATCAACTTATCCTGGCGCGCACAGGGATATCTCTCTCCTGCTGCGATCCTGTTCCGTGACTTTGTTCAGGATTATTTTAAGACATTTCAAAAATAGACACACCTACACCGGCCTGGGGCTTCTGCCTCAGGCTATTATCATACCCGCATTCATATCACCTGCAGCATCAATCATTTCCCCTGATACATAACAAAAAAGGCATAAGTCTATAAATGTATTAGTATTTTACATTATGGCGTTTTGCACATATAATTCCTTATATAGCAAATATTTTTGTCACTATTGCAATATGCAATTGGGAGAAGGCACAGATACTTACTTTTATCGCAAATCTATCGGGCAATAGAAAGGAGGAACCATAATTATCCGGGGGGATGCTGCTGCTGCGGAGAAGTACTGATGGCTGTGCCCAGTCATTCATTTCTTGAAGGAAGGGGTACTTTTATCATGACAAAAGAGACAAAAAAGAAGCTTATAAGCGAAGCTGTCGCCATCGCTGTGGGCCTTGGCATCGCTCTGATTCCCGCACCCGGGGGGCTGGAACAGAAGGCGATGTGGACAATGGGTCTGTTAATCTGGGCTATTATCAACTGGATGACCAACGCAATCCCCGATTTTGTATGCATCTTCATCATGTGCTGTACGTGGGTTCTCTTAGGAATTGTGCCATTTACGACGGCATTTGGAAGTTTCTCGGGAACCACGGTCTGGCTGCTTATCGCGGCCATGGGAATCGGCGCCGCCGTAACGAAGAGCGGACTGCTGGCAAGAGTCGCGCTCTGGATCATGCGCGTCTGCCCGCCGACCTTTAACGGGCAGGTTCTGGCCCTGCTGGGGTCCGGTGTCATCATTGGCCCGTTTATTCCCTCCACCATTGCCAAGGTATCCATCGTAGGCGCCATGGCCACCGACATCGGCGAGAAACTGGGATTTGAAGACCGCTCCAAGGGCATGGCCGGCATGTGGTCCGCCATGTACGCAGGCTATACGCTGTTAAGCCAGGCGGTATTGAGCGCCTCCTTCTTTTCCTACATCATCATGGGACTACTTCCGGAAAATGTACAGGCCCAGTTCAGTTGGATGTTCTGGCTGCGCGCCATGCTCCCCTGGCTCATTATCTGTACCATTGCCAGCTACTTCGCCATCCGGATCCTTTACCGGCCCACACAGGCACCGAAGCTGACAAAGGAAGACGTCAACAAGATGCTGACCGACTTAGGCCCCATGTCGAGAAATGAAAAGATCACGCTGATCGTGCTCGTTGCCTGTATCTTCTTCTGGGTTCTGGAACGCACCTTAAACATTCCGGCAGCCATTACAGCAGTTTTAGGCATGTCCACGCTGCTGGCCCTGGGCGTTATTACGCCAAAGGACTATAACAGTCGTATCAACTGGAGCATTATCGCATTTATGGGCGGTGCCATCAATCTGGCCAACGCCATCACCACTGTGGGAATTGACACCTGGCTCGGTAATACCTTCGGAGCCTCCATGGCGAGCCTCATCAGCAATCCGTTTTTATTCGTCTTTGTCATTGCCACCGTCGCCCTGCTGGCACGTTTCATCATCGTGGATATGACCACCTGCTATACACTCTTTATCGTAATCCTGACTCCATTCTGTCTCCAGGCGGGCATGAGTCCATGGATTGCGGCCATGGCGGCCTACTGCGTGGTATACCCGTATTTTACCAAGTATCAGAACATCAACTTTCTCGCCGCGTTCAACTCAGCCGGCGGAGATGAGAAACTCAGCCATACCATGCTGGTACCGTTCTGTCTGGTCTTCCACATCGTAAGCATTCTGGCGCTGACCGCAAGCGTGCCTTACTGGAAGATTCTGGGGCTGATACCGTAGAAAGACGGCGGTGCGATAATCCGCCGCTCATAAAATAAGTCAAACATACAACCAAGAGAAAAGGAGTGCAGATATTATGTCTAAAAAAGAAACAGTCAAAGAAGTTACTCACACAATCGGTGATACACTGCCTAAATTAAGAGCCGCAGCCGTTCAGGCGGCTCCCGTATTCTTAAACCGCGATGCGACGGTTCAGAAGGTCGCCCGCCTGACAAAGGAAGCAAAAGATAACGGCGCGGATCTCGTAGTATTCCCGGAATCCTTTATTCCTACCTTCCCGCTCTGGTGCCTGTTCCTGCCGCCGGTAGACCAGCATCCATTTTACAAGAGACTGTTTGAAAATGCAGTAACCGTTCCAGGACCTGCCTTTCATGAACTGCAGAAAATTGCCCGTGACAACAGCATCTTCCTATCCGTCGGTATCTGCGAGAAGAGCACGTCCAACTTTGGGACAATGTGGAATACCACCCTGTTGTTCGACCGGGAAGGCAACATGATCGGCCACCATAGAAAGCTTCTTCCCGCATGGGGAGAAAAGCTGGTATGGTCGTTCGGCGACGGCTCTTCGCTCAATATTCACGATACGGAGATCGGCCGGATCGGTTCCCTGATCTGCGGCGAAAATTCCAATACACTGGCCCGTTACGCCCTGGTAGCCCAGGGAGAGCAGGTTCATATCTCCGTTTATCCGCCCTGCTGGCCGACCAACAGGGAAAAAGGCAACTACGCCGACTGCCTGCGCGTCCGTACCTGTGCTCACGCATTTGAGGCAAAGGTATTCAATATCTGTTCTTCCGCCTCCCTCGACGAGGATGCCATGGAGCAGATGTCCATGGGTGATCCCGCTTTAAAGGAATGGCTTCACAACCAGTCCTGGGCGCTGACCATGATCGCCGGCCCTAACGGACAGCCATGCTGTCCATCGATTGAGAACAACCAGGAAGGCATTATTTACGCCGACTGCGACATTGCAAATGAAATCACGGCAAAGGGAATCCACGATATCGCGGGAGCCTACCAGCGGTTCGACGTCTTTCAGCTCCATGTAAACAAAACGCCCCGGGAACCGGCATACTTCTACGATGAGGGAATCGGAGAATCCCGCGAATATATCCCTTATGAAGAGGAAGACACCGAATAAAACGACCCGAAGGAAGAAGGTTTCCCCATTCTGCCCCATACAGCAAACCAGAAAAGAAGGCCGGTCCGCAGCAGATGCGAACCGGCCTTCTTCCGGCAGAAAACTGTTATTTTTTATTTGATAAAGCTGACGTGCCTGTTAATTTCCTCCACAGCCTCGTCCTTTCTCTGGTTAAACACCACCTTGTTCTCCTCGAACAAATTTCTTCCATGGGTATCGATGGAGACGATCAGAGGACCAAATTCCTTGATTCTGCATACCCAGAGTGTCTCCGGCATGCCCAGGTCACGCCACTGCGCGTCCTCAATCTCCTCGACACAGGTGGCGGCCACGACTGCACATCCGGCTGGGAATACACAGTGAATCGCCTTTCCTTCCCGGCATCCTTCCATGGTTTTCTCTCCCATGCCGCCCTTTCCGACGATGACCCTGACTCCGGTCTCCTCAATAAATTCTTTCTCAAATTTCTCCATACGCATACTGGTGGTAGGACCTACGGATACCATCTCAAACCTGTCATCAGAACCCGGAATGGGCCTTACGATAGGGCCTGCGTGAAAGATGGCTCCGCCCCTCACATCGACCGGAAGCTTTCGGCCTTCCTCGATCAGTCTGCGGTGTGCCACATCACGGCAGGTTACGATATGGCCGGATAAGTATATAATATCTCCGGCATGGATATCTTCCAGATCCTCCGCCCGAAGCGGTGTCGTTAATACCTTCTTCTCCATTATAACGTTACCTCCTTATGAGATGTGATGGTATAGTTTAAATCCTTATCAAACTCGATGTGCCCTCTTCTGTGCGACCAGCATCCGACGTTGACCGCCACGCCGATGGTGGATGGATGGCGGGCCGTATTCTCGATATGCACGCCCATGACGGAATAGCTTCCGCTCATGCCCTGAGGCCCTAAGCCGATCTTATTGATCCCGTCTTCCAGCAGGCGTTCCAGGGAGGCGGCTCTCTCGTTGGGATTGTGAGTTCCCAGAGGCCTCATTAACGCCTTCTTGGACAGCAGGGCCGCCGTCTCCACGGAGGTAGCCACACCGACGCCTACCAGAAGAGGCGGACATGCGTTCAGTCCATAGCTGGTCATCACGTCCATGACGAACTGGGTTACTCCCTCGTATCCGGCTCCCGGCATCAGCACCATGGCCTTTCCGGGAAGTGTACAGCCGCCTCCCGCCATGTATGTATCGATACAGCACGTATCGCAGTCCGGGACGATCTCCCAGAATACAGTCGGTGTTCCCTTTCCCACATTCTTGCCGGTGTTATACTCGTCAAAGGTCTCCACACTGTTGTGGCGGAGGGGTGCTTTGATGGTGGCCTCGATCACCGCTTCCTTTAACAGCGCCTCCAGTTCTCCGATCAGTGGAAAATGGACCCCGCATTTCACGAAAAACTGCAGGACTCCCGTATCCTGACAGCAGGGACGGTCCAGCTCCTTCGCCAGCGTCTGGTTCTTAAACATGGTATCGTAGATGGTTTTGGCCAGCGGGCTGGTCTCCTTCTCTCTCAGTTCTTCCAATTTCGCATAGACGTCATCGGGCAGTACCTTTCCCGAATAAGCCACGAACTTTGCCATGGTGTCTGTCATCTGTGCAACAGCCTGTTCCTTGTTCATTTCTTACATCCTCCTTGTTATATGCACTTTGCGGCTGTCCGTAGGCCGCTTATGTACAGTACGTATCTTGAATTATTCTTTTCCGGTTCCTACGGATAGAACGGGAAGAATATGGGCAGCAGCACCAGACTCACAACCGTGGATACCACGATGAGCGGAAGCCCTGCTTTTACATAATCCATAAATTTATACCCGCCTGGTGAGATGACCATGGTGTTGGCAGGCATGCCGATCGGTGTCGCATAGGCACAGGAGCCGCCGATTACAGTTGCCATGAGAACAGCTCTCGGATCCGCGCCCATACCGGCTGCGATCGAGACGCTGATCGGAACCAGCAGTGCCGTCGTCGCCGTGTTGGACATGAAGTTTGTCAGCACACAGGAAATCATGAATACGGCTACCAGCAGCAGGAACGGAGACGCATTCTTACCGAGAAGTCCAATCACGAAATCGGCGATGGCTGCTCCGGCTCCCGTGGTCTCCAGCGCTTTTGCGAGGGCCAGCGTTCCGCCGAATAAGAAGATCGTCTGCATGTCAATGGCCTTGTAGGCCTGTTTTTCACTGATAACTCCGGTTAAGACCATGATCAGCGCGCCGACACATCCGGTTATCTCCAGCTTGATTCCAATCTGCTTCTCAAAGATCATTCCTAATATCGTACAGACTAAGACAACCAGGGATACGCTCTGCTTCCACCTCGGAACGCTGCTGTAGTCCACCTGTTCATCGAAGGTGCTGTCCCCGTCGGTCGGTGTCTTGTCCGGCAGGAATTTATAACCGATGGTAGCAAAATAGATGATACCGCAGATCAGCATCGGCAGGCCGATCTTGGCATATTCGAAGAAACCGAAGCTCATTCCCATCTCCTGCAGGGCGCTCTGGGCAATTAAGTTGCCTGGTGCTCCGATCAGAGATAAGTTACCGCCCAGAGCCGCCGCAAATACCAGCGGCATCAGAAGTCTGGATCTCGAATACCCGGACTTTGCCGCAATACCGATTACGACCGGAATCAATACGGCCGCCGTACCCGTGTTGGATAAGAAGCCCGACATCAGGCCCACCACGATCATGATGGTGACGATCAGCTGGCGCTCCGTCTTTGCAAACTTTGTAACCACGCCTCCAATCTTGTTGGCCATTCCCGTCTCAAAAAGCGCGCCCCCGACAATAAACATGGCCACAAACAGAATGACATTGCTGTTCGTAAAGCCCGCAAATGCGTCTTTCGTGCTCAGCACTCCCGTGAGCACAAGGCCAATACATACAATCATAGACGTGACTGCCAGCGGAATCCGTTCCCACACGAACATCACAATGGCAAACAAGAGAAACAACAGTGTAACAACTACTGGATCCATAAAGCCCCTCCTTTTTTATCGGATACACTTTTGATATTTGATATATGATAATGTATCCATTTGTTATCCTAATCATACGCCTCGGCAGATCCATTTGTCAAGGCGTTTGTTTGATTTCGTTGTTTTGTACGATTTTTAGTGATGATTTTTATTCAATTCTTACAATCCCGGCCTTTATTTAATCCCATCAGTCTGTCTCGAATCTGGTGAGAATGTTCTTCATACTCCTGATAATATGGTCATTCATCAGCTTTCTGGCCCGGCTGCCGTCGTGGGCCTTCATGGCGTCGAGAATCTTCTTGTGCTCGTAGATGGAAATCTTGGCATAATCCTCTTCCGTCACCTTGTGCCCCATGGACAGCCCATTCCACATGGAGGAGAGAAGCGATTTCATCTTCTCGTTGTCCGCCGCCTCCCAGATTCCCATATGGAACGCCTGGTTATATCTGGAGTATTCCGCCGAATCGTTGTCCTCCAGCGCCTTCTCGGCGATCTGATACGCCTGATCCACCGCGGATAAATCCACACCCTCGGCGCTGGCCCTGGCCGCGGCCTCCCCTTCCAGGACGGCCCTCGTCTCGTAGTGATCCCGGATGGTCTTTTCATTGATCCCCTGGACTACAGCCCCCTTGTTGGGGCGCAGCTTAATCAGCCCGTCTCTGGCCAGAATCTGAAATGCCTCCCGCACCGGTGTCGTCGAGACGCCCACCAGCTCGGCGATTCCTTCCAGCGTAATCTCCTGCCCTTCCTGCAGCTCCCTGGAAAGAATGGCTTTTCTCAGGATAGACGCTACCTGCTCCCGGGCCGGAAGCAGCTTTACCTTACCCAGATTATTCATACGTTTTCTCCTTACTGTTCAGCAGGCAGTCCGCCATACGGCCGTAGTAACGGTTCATGGCGGCCCTCAACGCCCCCTCGTCCCCGCTCGCAAGCGCGGCCCCCACATCGGTCAGCTGTTCCGCAGCCGCATTTCCCCGTTTTACTCTCTCGACCGCATAGGAAACGTAGCTGTCTAAAAGGCGCAGAAACAGCTGATGAATATAGGAATTCTTGAGGCTGGCCAGTGCATGCTTATGCCAGGCCATCTCGGCCCCGGCGGCGGCCTCCCGTACTCCGCTTCCCACCGTCTCTGCCAGTTCCGACAGCCGGAGAAGGAGCTCGCCTCTCTTTTCCTCCGGTATCATCAGCAGAATCTCCGTCTCCATGGCGGCGGCCATGCGAAAGGTGTCCCTCACCTGCTTCTCTTCCATGGCCGCGACCTGCATATGGCGGTTGGGGAGGCGCACAATCAGGCCTTCCTGCGCCAGAGACTGAAGCGCTTCCCTGACCGGCATGCGCGACACCCCCAGCTGTTCCGCGATCATTTCCTGCGTCAGCTCCTCGCCCGGCCTCATATTGCCGGCCAGAATCTCGCTGCGTATGGCGGAAACGATATAATCTTTTGTCTGTACTGCACTCACTGTCTCCATGTTATCACTCCTGTTCTTCCGGTATCGCGTATCAGCCGTTCAGTTTCTCTTTATAATACCCCTCCGCGCAGTACAAAGCGCCTGCCGGATTGTGGGCCAGCACGCGGTCCTTCACCACCAGCGTGGTGACAAATGCGTCCGAATACCTGTACAGGAAGGAATCATGCCCCACACAGAGGCCCAATGCGATGTTAAACTCCGTCTTCTGCTCGTTCAGCAGGCTGGCCTGAAAAACCGGGTTGCACATCGGCTCAAATTCACCCGGATGGACCTTCCGTTCCTCGGCGATTCCGATGCGGCTCTTATCTGTCCCTCCAGCCTTGCAGATCACGGATACCACCGTAAATCCATGCCTCGTCAGGATATCCGACACGATCTCCGCCTCCTTCCGAAGGCCTCTGCAGAACGCCAGGCCAAGCTTCTGGTATCCCATGCGTCTGCAAAATTCTATGGTTTCCCTTACTCTCACCCACTGGCCGTATCCCAGGCTCTCTATCTCCGACGAAGTCACGTAAAAATCGTGATTTTCCGGCTTTTCATACTCGGACAGCGCTTCCTTCAAGAGCGGTTCATTTCTCATGGGACAGTTTTTAGGAAGCGCCTTCTTCTCTCCTGCACTGCAGGCATAAACTTTACATTTGGCACACATGTACATTGATCTTACCCAGCTTTCTTTTTATATTTAATATTGTATTCAATTATTGTTCCGATGTCAAAGGCAAAATCCCTTAATTTTCAATGGTTTCCCGCCGTACGCACTTTCTTCCGGTATCAAACTGTGCTATGATAAAAGAAATATACTTTGGGCTTAAACCGGGAGGTAATTGTTTTGGGTAAAAAGACACTGGCTGAGATAGAGTCACTGGCCCGCAAAATACTGACTACGTACTTTTGCGACTCTGACATGGAATTCATGATTTCGACATTTGCCGATGACATCGTATGGCTTGGCAGCGGAGAACAGCAGAAGGCGGAAGGAAAAGAAGCAGTAGCCGCAGTTTTCCGCAGCGGTAAGGATGGGATGATCGCCTGCGACATGTGCGAAGAACAGTATCATTCCATCGATTTAGGAGGCGGCTCCTACTTATGCGAGGCAGTCAGCCGTCTGATCAGCAAGCCCGAATCCGAGACCTGCCTAAATATCCAGCAGAGGGCTACCTTTATTTTCCGTGAAAAGGGGGACGGCTTGGAAACGGTACATATTCATAACTCTGTCCCCTTTTCGGAGATTCAGGACGACGAACTCTTTCCGGTGGAATCGGGCCGCCAGGCCTTCGAGCGTTTGAAATCCGCGCTGGACACGAAAAAACAGGAATACGAACATCAGACCCGATTTCTGGAACAGCTCTACCATACGCTTCCCTGTGGTATTCTCCAGTTTTCCACCGATCCCTCCCGTACCATCATCTCGGTCAATCCCATGGTATGGCGATTTTACGGATACGCCTCGGAGTCGGAGTACCGCGAGGCGGTCAGGAACCCGCTCCAAAAGGTTGACACACAGGACCAGGAGTGGATCTCCGCGCTTCTCGACCGCCTCACCCTGAACGGAGAGTCCGCCTCCTACCGCCGTCACTGCATCAAGAGGGACGGGGAGGAAGCCTGGATCAATGTGGTAATGGGACGAATCATCAACAGCAACGGGGTGGAGGTCATCCAGGCGGTGTTTACCGATATCACCGAACAGATGCGTCTGGAGCAGGCCCAGGAGCAGGAGCGGATTCTGGAAAACCGTTCGCTGCGCACTGCGATCTGCACCGCCTATCCCCTGATCGTGAGTGTCAATCTGACTCAGGACACGTACCACTGCTTTGTAAATGACCAGCTGGAGTATCAGTTTCCTCAGGAAGGCCGCTATACGGAGCTGCAGGACAGCAGCATCCCGGGAATCTACAGCACCTACCAGGAGGATTTCACCAACGCCTTCGGCCGTGATGCCCTTCTTCGCCGCTTTGCATCCGGAGAACAGGAAGTCTATATGGAACTGCAGGGGCGGGCAGCGGACGGCAAATACCACTGGCTTTCTATCCACGCGATTGCCGTGGAGAATCCGTTCAGCGACGATGTTCTGACGATCTGTCTGATCAAGTTCCTCGATGAACTGCGGCAGGAACAGGCCCGTCAGGAGCAGCTGCTCCGGGATGCCCTCGCGTCAGCCCAGGCGGCCAGCCGTGCCAAATCGGACTTCCTCTCCCGCATGAGCCACGACATCCGGACACCGATGAACGCCATCATCGGCATGAGTACCATCGGCCAGATCAAGCTGAACGATACGAGGACAGTAAAAGACTGTTTTCAGAAGATTGACACCTCGTCCAAGTATCTCCTCTCCCTGATCAACGACATTCTGGATATGTCCAGGATTGAGACGGATAAGATGGAGATCGCTCATGACCTCTTCGATTTCACGGCATTTGTGGAGGAGATCAACCAGATTATCTATCCGCAGACGCTGGAACGGGAGATTAGCTATGAGATGCGTCACCTGGAACCTCTGGAAAGCCATTATATTGGGGATTCGCTGCGCATGAAGCAGATTCTCATGAATCTCCTGTCAAACGCGCTGAAATTCACGCAGCCGGGCGGCTCGATCTGCGTCGACATTGCGGAAGAAAAGAGAACCAACGGTTACGCCTATATCCAGTTTACCATTGAGGACAACGGGATCGGTATGTCGGAAGACTTTATGAAGCGCCTCTTCCAGCCTTTTGAGCAGGAAGCCCCCGGCAACGCCCGCAACAACGTGGGAAGCGGCCTGGGCCTCTCCATCGTCTACAGCCTCGTGCAGCTGATGGGCGGAACCATCTCCGTTACGAGCCGCAAGCAGGAAGGAAGCCAGTTCACAGTCACCATACCCTTCCAGCTGGTAACCGACGATGAGGAGAAGGAATGGGAACGGAAACGTCGGAATCTCTTAAAGGGCTTCCAGGTGCTGGTGGTGGACGACGACCCTTCCGTTGGCAGGCAGACCTCCATGATTCTCGACGATATCGGGGCGAAAACGCGGTGGGTGGACGCCGGCATCCGGGCGGTTCAGGAAGTGGAAAACGCCATCGGGGAGAACTGGATGTTTGATATCGCCATGATCGACTGGAAGATGCCCGGTATGGACGGCATCGAAACCGCCCGGCGAATCCGCCGCCTGGTTGGCCCTGACACCATGCTTATCATGATCACGGCCTACGACTGGCGCGGCATCGAGGAGGAGGCCCGCGAGGCCGGAATCGACTACTTCATCGCCAAACCGTTGTTCCGTTCGGTCATTTACGATACCTTTTCGAAGCTGGACAAAAAAGACTCCGCGGAACCGGCCGCAGCCGAAAAGCGGACTCAGGAATCCGCTCTGAAGGGCGCCCGCATCCTCCTGGTGGAGGACAACGAGCTCAATCAGGAGATCGCAAAAACACTCCTGGAGATGAACGGCGCCACAGTGGATGTCGCCGGGAACGGGGAGGTGGCCATCCGCTGCTTCCGCGATCAGAAACCCGGAACGTATCAGGCCATTCTGATGGATATCCGCATGCCTGTCATGGATGGGCTGGATGCCACCAGGGGAATCCGGGCCCTGAACCGTGAGGACTCCGCCTCGGTTCCCATCCTGGCCATGACGGCCAACGCCTTTGAGGAAGACAGGAAGAAGGCGTTCGAGGCCTCCATGAACGGCTATCTGGTAAAACCGCTGGATATAACTATGCTGATCAGTGAATTGGAAAAAGCGATAGGAAAATAAACGAGAAAGGGAAGTGAGACGCCATATCCGGCATATCACTTCCCTTTTCCGTTTATTTCCCTGCTGCGTTCTATTTCATCACGGCGATTTATTCCATCGCGGCGATTTATTTCCCCGCCGCAACTATCGCATCAATGACATCCACATACTCCGCACAGTACTTGCCGTACATGGACGTGACGGCCTCCTGGAATCTGGCCTTTTCTTCCGGAGGCAGTTCCACCACCTGGCAGCCTGCCGCCCGCACCTTTTCCTCAGAGGTCCGCTCCCGCTCCTCCCACAGCTTCCTCTCATAACGGGAGGATTCCTGGGCGCATTCGCGTATGATATCCCGGTCCTCCTTCGTCAGCTTCTCCCATGTGGCCTGGGACACCAGCTGAAGCTCCGGAACACGGTTGTGTTCGTCGATCGTATAATATTTGGCAACCTCATAGTGAGCCGTGGACTCATAGGATGGCCAGTTATTCTCCGCCCCGTCGATAATCCCGGTCTGAAGGGCGGAATAGACCTTGTCGTAGGCCATGGGCACCGCGGTGGCCCCCAGCGCCTCCATCATTCCCACCATCAGCTCCGACTCCTGGACACGGATTTTCATGCCCTTCATGTCCTCCAGCTTCGTGACCGGCCTTGTCGAGCTATAGAAATTACGCGCTCCTGCGTCGTACCAGGACAGGGCCACCAGATCGGAGCCGTCGAAGGAATTTAGGAAATCGTCGCCGATCTCCCCATCCAGGACCTTCCACATGTGTTCTCTTCCCGTATAGAGATACGGCATCTGAAGCACATTCAGCCTGGGAACAAATTCTGCCAGCGGCGATAAGGACACACGGGCAAAATCGACACCGCCGAACTGCATCTGTTCGATCACCGTCTTCTCATCGCCCAGCACGCCTTGTGCGTTGACCGAGATCACGATTCTCCCGCCAGTCTTCTCTTCCACCAGCTCGGCGAATTTGTAGGCCCCCTGTGTTGTGGGGTAGTCTTCTGCCTGATTCTCCGCATACGTAAACACAAATTCCGGATCTACGGCCTTTGTCTGGTCTTCCTTCCGGCCACCGCACGCAGCCAGGATAACCATTGCAAAGACAAACAGAGCCGCCGTCTTTATTTTCACAGCACAGTCCCTCCTTTCCGCCATGTTCCCTCTATACAGCACTTTTCGATGTTACATAGTTATAAAACGCCTCCCGGTCTTTTCCAAGCACACGGTTTGTAAGCACGTAACCGTGAGTGGTATCGGAAAACAGGATAATCATTGTAGGTTTCTTAGAAATCTTTTTAACCGCGGTCCATGGAATCACTGAGTTCTCGTCACCCACCCGGATACGGATTCCCGCGTCTCCAAACTCCATCTCCGTATCCCGGCCAATCCCTGCTGCCTGTTTCTCAGCCTTTCTCCAGACGGCAAGCGGCTGGATGACCGTAAAGAGACAGCATGCAAGGAGCAGAAGGAACCGCCATACTCCGCTGACTGTATTCCATTTATTGATAGTCAGGGCGATCACCGCCGCTGTAAAGATCAGGTTACACATCCCGACCACTGAACCGTACGTATAATACATGGAAAGCTGCCACAGTTCGCCCGCGGTATTCCTGTAGGTATACTTATATTTCATCACTCACACCTCCGAACCGCCAAACGCTGCTATTTCGCCAATACCGTGGGCAGCCACATACTGAAGGCCGGAACAAACGTAATCAGCATCAGCGTAATGATCATACACAGGTAAAATGGCAGCGTCGCCTTGACAACCCGCTCCATCGGCGTCTTGGATACCGCGGATCCGATAAACAGCACCGCGCCTACAGGAGGTGTTAAAAGCCCGATACCACAGTTCAGAATTACCATAATACCAAACTGGATCGGATCGATACCGATCGACGTGGCGATCGGGAGAAGAATCGGCGTTGCGATCAGGATGATCGGCGCCATATCCATAATACATCCAAGTACAAGAAGAATCAAGTTTAACAGCAGAGCCAGCAGAATCGGATTATCGGTGAGGCCGATGATCGCACCCGCCGCCAGAACCGGAACGTGGAGGCGTGTCAGACAGTTGCCGAAGATGTTGGAGGTGGCAATCAGGATCAGAACGATGGACAGTGTATCGACGCAGTCGCCGAGAACTCTCCAGACGCCCTTCCAGTCCAGCCCCCTGTAGATAAATACACTGACAACCAGGCTGTAAATAACCGCGACCGCCGCGGACTCCGTCGCCGTAAACGCACCGCCGACAACGCCGAATACCACGATCAGAACCGCCGCCAGTGCCCAGAAGGACACGCCCAGCTGCTTAAGCAGGTTGATAATGCTGAATTTCTCGCCCTTCGGATAGTTGCGTCTGACCGATATAATATACGATCCCACCATTAAGGATACCGCCAGCAACGCACCGGGAATATATCCGGCCAGGAACAGGCTTCCTACGGAAATGCCGCCCGCCGTGGTGGCATAGATGACCATATTATGGCTGGGAGGAACGAGAAGTCCCTCACAGGATGAGGTGATGGTAACGGCCGTTGAAAAATCGTCGTCATACCCCTGGTCAACCATCATCGGAATCAGAATCGTGCCGAGGGACGCGGTGTCCGCAGCCGCGGAGCCGGAGATTCCTCCGAAGAAATAGGAGGCGACGATATTTACCAT
>NZ_JBKVCZ010000074.1:0-33063 GCF_046966825.1 Hungatella sp.
GAATACTTTTCTGTCTTTCTTCCAGATGCCGATGACTGCCAGCAGGGTCAGGAAGAAGGAGAGGCCAATTGCTGTGAGAACCAGTTCGTTAAACAACTCCAGCGTAAAATTTCCGTATTTGGGTACGAGATACGTCGGAAGATAGATGTTAAAGCGAGCCATTAAAAGGGTGGTCAGCACGCCGTCAATCAGTCCGAACAGGGGCCGCTGCTTTGGGTCGTTGGTCAGACATACCTGGCCCGACTTTGTACAGGCAGTCTGTGCCGTGTAGCCCAGAATATAGACGGCATAAAGGACGATAAAGACCGGAAGCTTCAGTGCCTGCGGCAGTAAATGCGTGTAGTGAAATACGAGATACATGATGAAGGCCATCAGCACATTGCCGCCCAGCATGTACGGACGGAATCTGCCAGAATTTGGTGCGGTTGTACTGGATTTCTTCCAGGTTTTTCGTTGGTTCCATTTAAGTTCCCCCTTGTGATAAGTTGATAAGTGACGTCGCTTTTCTTATATTTTATAGTTTCAGGGCCTGTTTTACTAGGATACGGGTGGCTGATAATAGCACATATCTTGCATTTTTCTGCGGAATTTGAGAATTCAGAGGTGTATTCCAGAACGATTGAGCGGCGGTATCAGGGGGAGGATCAGATGCTGAGCTACATCAGCCAGGGCAATTTAAAAGAATGCCTGCACATCTTTCAATCCAACGATGGGACGGAGCGCCCCTTAATATGGATGATGTCTATCACCGGTATCCGGATGATTTTCTGCGGTCCGTTAAGAATTCCATGGGGAGCATTTCCTATAAATATGGTCTGCTGATCGAAGGCTCTTCCTCCGTGGAATTTCTCCAGAAGAAGGTGACGCCCATGATGTTTAGCGATTACTGTCTGGCGGTCCGGGACTGCTCCACGGCCCAATACAGTGCCAAAGTACAGGAGATTACCACCTATATTCTGGAGCATCTGCCCTCCGAACTCACAGTGAACCAGCTGGCGGAGCTGTTCTTTCTGAATGTCTCCTCCCTGTCCCGGAAATTTAAGAGCGAAACGGGATTTTCGGTTACGGAGTTTATTAATTTCCACCGGATCAAGCTGGCACTTTTGCAGAATGTTCAAGAAGGTCACTTCCATCACTCCGAGTCAGTATTTAAAGAATGTGAGGACGGAGGGGATGCTGATTTAGATTGGAAAAGAGACAGGAGAGCCCGCTGCCGCCGGTTATACGGAGGCTGCGGGCTCTTTCTTTTCGCTTTTTGCTTTCGCTATTTCAGGGCGTTCTGCCGGTATTTGGCCGGCGTCGTTCCGTATGCTTTTTTAATAAAATCATTTCTATAAGCTTTGTGTAAAATATAAAAATAAACAACAAAAAGACAAGAAATATGCTTCACGTGAGTCATATGAAATAGTACAATATACACTATGACTCATCTGTGCACATAAGAAAATATTGAAATAAATGACGAACTCATTAAAATAAAAAGTAAGGAGGAAATAATCCGGTGATTACGAGAGAAGATGTAGCGAAGAGGGCCGGTGTATCGGTCAGTGCAGTTTCCAGAGCAATGAACGGCAGAGGATATGTTGCAAAGGATAAGAAGGAAGCGATCTATAAAGCGGTGGAGGAATTGGGCTACAGGCCGAATCCCCTGAGTAACTCCCTGAAAAACAGACAGACTTATCAGTTGTGTTTTTTTGGTTCAGATATCTACAATTCCTTTTATAAAGAGCTTTTTAATAAAATGTCCGATTATGCCATGGATCGCGGGTATACATTGTTCTACTTTTCTAATTTCAGTGTAGATCGGGTAAAAACCATGCTGATGGATGGAATGATTGTAGAGAACGACAGTGTGGCGGAGGAGGTGCAGGCACTATTGGGAGAATCGTTTTATATGCCGATTGTCACTGCCTCCTACGGAGTCCCGGTTAAGAATTTAAAACAGATTCCCTATGTGGATGTGGATACGTACGATGCGGTAGAGCTTGGACTTGCTTACTTAAAAGAGATGGGACATAAAAAGATTGCCTTTGCTACTTTATATGATTTCTTTCATGACAGCCGTTTACATCCGAGGCATGTGGCCTTCGGTAATCAGATGAAGCCGGTCTATGGAAAACAATTTAGGGATTACGTAATTGATAATGCCAGAAACACGAGACCGGCTTTTGCAAGAGAGAATTTTTTCGAGGAGGGAATGAGTGGTGCTGACCGGTTCCTCGAACGAAACTGTGGGGCGACCGCCATCATCTGCTTTAATGATGAGTTTGCTCTGGGAATGCTGAGGCGTTTTGAACAACTGAACATCAGGGTTCCTGAAGATATATCGATTCTCGGCATCGACGGGATCGAAAACAGGAAGTATGTGACACCTTTTCTTTCTTCTGTGTCTTTAAATATCGGAGAGCAGGCGGAGTGCTGCGTCAGCACCCTGCTGGATATGATTGAGGGGCGCAAAGTAAACTATTTTAACTCCTTCAAACCGTATTTGAGCGAGGGGAATTCTGTAAAAAAACTATAAAGAAATAATGATACATAAAGGAGACGAAATACTATGGGCATTCATTTTGGAGTTGATTATTACCCGGAACACTGGCAGAGAGATCGGTGGGAGACCGATGCTGAACTGATGAAGGAGATGGGGCTTACGGTAGTCCGAATGGCTGAATTTTCCTGGCACAAGCTGGAACCGCAGGAAGGAAAGTATGACTTTGCATGGCTGGACGATGCCATCGACCTGCTGGGCCGCTACGGAATCAGGACGATTGTGGGAACGCCTACGGCTGCTCCGCCTGCCTGGATGGCAAACCGCTATCCTGAGATTCTTCCTGTGGACCGGGAGGGACGGATAAGAGGCTTTGGGGGGCGTCACCATGACTGCCAGTCCAATGCCGTATACCGTGGGTTTGTGCGGAAAATTGTGACCGCTATGGCCGTTCATTATAAAGATAATCCGAATGTCATCGGATGGCAGCCGGACAATGAGCTGGGAAACAGCCATCATGATTTGTGTATGTGCGAAAGCTGCCGGAAGAACTTCCAGGGATGGCTCGAAAAGAAATACGGTACAGTGGACCGCTTGAATGAAGCCTGGGGCAATGCCTTCTGGAGCCAGGAGTACAATGAATTTTCGGAAGTATTTACTCCAAGGATTACCGTGACAGGAGAGAACCCCTCTGCTATGCTGGACTGGAAATGCTTCTGTTCCGACTTGATTGTGGATTTCATGAAGGAACAGACCGATATTATCCGCAAACACTGCCCGAACCATTTTATTACCCACAATTATATGGGCTTTGCCGATAAGGTGGACTATTATGATTTGGGAAAGGAACTGGATTTTGTCAGTCATGACCAGTATCCCGGCGGATTTTTCGCCGATGAGTCCCATGGACGCGGCGATATCCTGGCGTCCACCCTGGATGTGGTAAGAAGCTATAAAAATAAAAACTTCTGGATCATGGAGCAGCAGTCAGGAATTACCGGCTGGGAAGTGATGGGGCGTGCGCCGGCGCCGGGGCAGCTTTCCCTGTGGTCCCTCCAGTCGGTGGCTCACGGAGCCGACGCGGTGGTGTATTTCCGCTGGAGAGTCTGCGCAATGGGGACAGAGCAGTACTGGCACGGAATTCTGCCTCACAGCGGTAATCCCGGCCGCAGATATTACGAGCTGAAGGAGATGATACGGAAGGCAGCTCCATTGATGGAAAAGATGGAGGGCTCCATGCCCGCTCCGGAAGTCGGTATCGTATATTCGTTCCGGCAGAATTACGCCCTTCAGATTCAGCCGCAGAATCCCAATATGTCTTATACTGAGCAGATTCAGGAGTACTACAGGGCATTTTACGACAGACAGATTCCGGTGGATTTCGTGCCGGATGACGGGGATTTCGGCAAATATAAGCTGCTTGTCGCGCCGCTTCAGTATCTGATGAATTCCGAACTGGAGGAACGTTACTTCCGTTATGTGAAAAACGGCGGCCATTTAGTCCTTACCATGCGAACCGGAGTGAAGGATGAGACCAATATCTGTATGACCGACCGGGAGCTTCCGGGACGGCTGTCTGAGCTTACGGGCTCGGAGGTATTGGATTATGACTGCTTAAGAGATGCAAGAGTATCGGCGGTCTTTCAAAATGAAAGCCATACAGCCCGAAACTGGTGTGACATCATAACCGTGAAGGAGGGAGCGGAGGTCCTTGCAGTCTATGGCAGTGAATTTTATGCGGGAGAGCCTTGCGTTACTAAGAATGAATACGTACAGGGCTGTTGTTACTACATCGGAACGGAGCCTGACGAAGCGTTCATGGCGGCTCTGGTCCGGTATATGACAGATGCTGCAGGGATCGCAGCGTTGGGAAATGCGGATGAAGGTGTAGAGCTTGCCGCCAGAGAAAAGGCTGATCGCAGATGGATCTTTGCTCTGAATCATACAGACAGGGAGAGGACTTACTCCGTGGATTCCTCCTATCGGCTGGTTTATGGCGAAGAGGCAGGGAAGCTTAATGGATATGAGGTACAGATACTCGAGAGGAAGATTTAAAATGGCAGCATAGCTTCTGTGTCATTCTGGGTTTTTTATTCTGGACTCAGAATGTGAATTGAAATAAGGTAATTTTTCGTTACCCGAATATGTATATAAAAATGACCGGGAGTGCCGGACACAGAATGTGGGTGTCCGCTGCTCACGGTCATTTTTATGGCAGACGAAAGCCGGCTTTTTTAACGACGGCTCGTTGTCGAATCTAATGATTTGAAAATCTTCAATGGGGAGGAGTGCGGCGGTAAAAAAATAATATTATTGTGATTAAAACGGTAAAATTTTACTGGAGGAAAACGGTAAAATATAATCGCGAGCACATTTAGTTAAAAAATAGTCAATTTTATTATGATAAATGCACAAAAATGAGACGGTAAAATCATGCATAATATTGAAAATGTGATTTTTACTTAGTAAAATATTGAATATTTTACTAATGTGTGTTACGATGTATTTACCAAAAGTTAAGGAGGAAATAATTATATGAAAAAGACAATTGCGGTGATTGCGGCTCTTTCCGTAGCGGCTGTGATAGTACTGAGTGGGTGTGGGGCGAAGGCTGGCAGCCAGGCAAACGGCGGCAAGGTAAAGATCCGTTTTGCATCGTGGGACAATGCAGAGGATCTGGATAAGCAGCAGGCGCTGGTAGACCAGTTTAACGCCAGCCACGACGACATTGAGGTCTCGCTGGAAGCTTACGGAAGTGAGTATGATACAAAGATCAGCGCCGGCATGGGATCGGGAGATACGCCGGACGTGCTCTACATGTGGGATTACCCATCCTACTATGAAGGCCTGGAACCGCTGGATTCCTACATAGAAAAAGAGGGCGCAGATTATAAGGACAACTTCTACGACGCGTTATGGCCATATAATTCCAAGGGAGATTCGGTCTATGGCATTCCGGTAGGCTTTACCACACACGCGCTGTTTTATAATAAGGATATTTTCGCACAGGCGGGAGTCGCTGAATCGACCAACGACTGGACATGGGACGATCTGATGGCGGCAGCGAAGACGATCACCGAGAAGGTGGACGGTGTGAAGGGCTTTTCCTTCCAGATGAAGCCGGATCCATACGATTATGAGATGTATTTATGGAGCAACGGAACCGCGTTTGTGGATAAGGACGGAAACCTCGATGGAAATTTAAACTCCGACAAGGCGGTTGACGCTGTCGCCATGTTCCAGAACATGGAAAAGGACGGATACGCGGTGGCTACGGAAAAGAACGGTACAGACGAGTTCAGAAGCGGCCAGACTGCCATGTATATTTACGGCGCATGGTCAATTGCAGCCTTTAATGAGGACGGCTTAAACTACGGTATCGTCGATATTCCGGCATTTGCGGGAGCGGGCCATGATTCCGTCAGCATCTTAAGCTCCTCAGGCGTATCGATTTCCAAGGATTCCAAGAATAAAGACGCCGCCTGGGAGTTTGTGAAATACTGGACAGGCGAGGAGATGAACAAGGCGAGAATCGGCTATGAGCTTCCGGCTTTAAAGTCTGTCGTAGAGTCCGAAAAGATCCTGGACGATCCGGCCAACGCTCCATTCTACTCCATGCTGGAGCAGAGCAGCGGTTACACACCTGCAAGCTTTATTGTAGACAACTGGTCCGAGCTTAAGGACACCCTGGATCTGACCTTTGAGCGTGTCTATAACCCGAGTACCATGGAAGATCCGGCAGCCGTACTGAATGAGGCGGTATCCGAGATGCAGTAAACTGCAGACATTCCCCGCGGCAGGCCAACCCTGCGCGGGGAACTTAAATGGAGGTAAATCATGGAGAAGAAAAGTTTCCTTAGAAAGGCAACTCCCTATCTGTTCATCCTGCCGTGGATCATCGGGTTCATCGTCTTTACAGCAGGCCCCTTAATTCTGTCGCTGGTAATGAGCTTTTTTGACTGGCCGATCACGTCGACGCCGACGTTCCGGGGACTGGGGAATTATGTGGAAATGTTTACAAAGGATAAACAGTTTTACAAATCTCTGGTCATCACATTAAAATATGCCGCAATCTTCGTACCCCTTAACATGATTATTGCCCTGTTCCTGGCCATGCTGATCACGCAGCCGGTAAAGGGTGTCAAAATTTACAGAACCATTTTCTATATTCCCGCAGTCGTATCCGGCGTTGCCATCTCCATCATCTGGGGATGGATTTTAAACGGCAACTACGGCGTGTTAAACTATCTGCTTTCCCTGCTGGGAATCGAAGGCCCCAACTGGCTGGTGGATCCTTCCTGGGCGCTTCTGGCCGTTATTCTGGCGAGCGCGTTCGGCGTGGGGACCATGATGCTGATATTCTATACGGATATTAAGAGCATTCCCATCGACTTATATGAGGCTGCTTCCCTGGACGGCGCCAGCCCGGCGAGACAGTTCTTTTCCATCACGCTGCCGATTATCACGCCGACGATTCTGTTTAACTTGATTACATCGTTAATCAGCGCATTCCAGCAGCTGACCATCGTCATGCTGCTCACAAACGGCGGACCGTTAAAATCTACATATTTCTACGGGATGTTTACCTATAACAACGCGTTCAAGCACCACAAGCTGGGATACGCAAGTGCCAACGCATGGGTGATGTTTGTCATTATCCTGTTCCTGACAGCCCTCGTATTCAAGTCCTCCTCTGCATGGGTATTCTATGAGACCGAGGCCAAGAATTCCAGGAAGAAGACCAAGAAAGGCAGGAAGTAATTATGAGTATGTCGAAAAAATCAAAGATCATCATCTACGTGCTTTTGACCATTATGGCCCTCTATTTCCTGTCGCCGTTCGTCTATATGCTGTTTACCACATTTAAGACGGAGGCGGAAGCCATTGCCTATCCGCCTAAGATGTTCCCGAAGAAATGGCTGGTGGAAAACTATTTAAACGCATGGAACGCTCAGCCCTTCGGACGTTACCTCTGGAATTCCATTGTGGTAACGGTCGGAACCACGGCTGGACAGATTATCTCCTGTTCGCTGGTAGCCTATGGTTTTGCGAGATATAATTTCAAAGGCAAAAATGTTCTGTTCATGATTCTGCTGTCCACCATGATGATCCCCTGGGATGTGACGATGATCCCGCAGTATATGGAATTCAAGATATTTGGATGGATCAACACCTTAAAGCCGCTGATCGTACCGGCCTGGTTCGGTTCTGCCTACTATATTTTCCTGATGAGGCAGTTCCTGATGGGCGTGCCGAAGGACTTCGAGGAGGCGGCCAGAATTGACGGCGCCAATGCATTCCAGATTTACTGGCGGATTTTTATGCCGATCATGAAGCCGCAGTTAATCTTAGTCGGCGTGCTGAATATGATCACCGTGTGGAACGACTACCTTGGGCCGCTCATTTTCTTACAGGACAGGAGTAAATTCACCCTGGCTCTCGGGCTGGCATCCTTTAAGGGCGTTCACAGCACACAGATCATACCGATGCTCTGTATCACAGTCATCATGATTCTGCCTCCGATCATCGTATTCCTCTTTGCACAGAAACATATCGTGGAGGGAACGAGCGGAGCGATTAAATAATAGGAGACAACTATGGAAAGACGTAAAAAGAAACGATGGGAAGATGAGACAATCACAGGAATCGGAAGACGCGGAGCCAGAACCTCATTTTATGGGGATTCCGCCAGACATGTGAGCTTAAACGGCGACTGGAGGTTTCTGTATCTGGAAGCGCCGGAATTTTCTCCGGCTGGTTTTGAAGAGCCGGGAAGCGGGGCGGGATGGGATACGATCGATGTCCCCTCCGTATGGCAGATGCGCGGATACGATCATATGCACTATACGGATGTCCTGTACTTATTCCCGGTCAATCCTCCATACGTACCGTCGAAGAATCCTACAGGCATCTATAAGCGAAGCTTTGTTCTGGACGATGCCTGGTTTGCGGGAGATACGATTCTCAAATTCCACGGTGTGGACAGCGCCTGTGACATCTGGGTCAATGGCGTCCACGCCGGTTACAGCAAGGTGAGTCGTCTGCCCGCAGAGTTTGATGTCACCTCTCTGGTGAAGCCGGGAGAAAATGACGTCACAGTCCGTGTATACAAGTGGTCGGACGGAACGTATCTGGAGGACCAGGATATGTGGTGGCTTTCCGGAATTTACAGGGATGTGGAACTGATTAACGAGCCCAGGAAGGCGGTCCTGGACTGCCGCGTGACGGCGGTTCTGGATACGGACAGCGAATGCGGCCGGGCTGCCATCGACCTGATGGTAAAGGGAGCCGGAAGCGGAACCTGGAGCCTGCTTGACGGGGAACGCCTGATGGCAGAGGGGGACTTTACCTCCTCCGGAGACCAGAAGGAGATAAGAATCACAGCCGAAGCCGGAGCGGTGCGGCCGTGGACTGCGG
Source organism: Hungatella sp. (assembly GCF_046966825.1). NCBI lineage: Bacteria > Bacillati > Bacillota > Clostridia > Lachnospirales > Lachnospiraceae > Hungatella > Hungatella sp. Next base: position 8,903 of record NZ_JBKVCZ010000074.1, read on the forward strand.
AGACCCCTTATCTATACCGGATCAGAATCCGGTTTGAGGACCATGAGATCACGGTCCGGACCGGTTTCCGTACCATAGAGATCAAAAACGGTAATTTTACCGTCAATGGAACCGCCATCCTGTTAAATGGTGTCAACCATCACGACTACAGTCCGACCGAGGGACGTACCGTCACGTATGAGCAGATGAAGGCCGATGTGATTCTGATGAAACAGCACAATATCAACGCGCTGCGGTGTTCCCATTATCCGGCCGCCGACTGCCTGTATGATCTGTGTGACGAATACGGCCTCTACGTGATTGACGAGGCGGATCTGGAGTGCCACGGTTTCGAATGGGTGGAAAACTATACCTGGATTTCCGATGATCCTGCGTGGGAGACTGCTTACGTGGACCGTGCCGTCCGCATGGTAAGACGGGATTTCAACCATCCCTCCATCATCATGTGGTCTCTCGGCAATGAATCCGCCTTCGGCTGTAATTTCGTTAAGAGCGCGGAAGCGGTGCGGACGATGGATCCGTCCAGACTGGTCCACTACGAGGGTGATTTCGAGGCGGAGGCGGCGGACGTCTACTCCACCATGTACACCTGGCTGGATAAGCTGGAAGAGATCGGCCGCGGCGAAAAGGGGAATCAAAAACCCCATGTTATGTGCGAATACGGCCATTCCATGGGAAACGGAGCCGGCTGTCTAAAGGCCTACCAGGACCTGTTCCGCAAATACAAACGGCTGCAGGGCGGTTTTATCTGGGAATGGTACGACCACGGATTCCTCACAAAGGATGAGGAAGGCCACGAATATTACCGGTACGGCGGCAGCTACGGAGATTTCCCCAACAACGGGAATTTCTGTATCGACGGCCTTCTGATGCCGGACCGCACGCCGTCGCCGTCGCTTGCCGAGTACCGGCAGGTGATTGCCCCGGTGGAAATCCGGAAGAAGACGGGCAGCGGGCGCGAGATTCTTTTGAAAAACTGGTATGATTTCAGCGGCCTGTCCCATCTCTGCGCGAAATGGTGGATTTCCTGTGACGAGACCGTACAGGAAGAGGGCGTGATCGAAGATCTGAATGCCGGGCCGGGAGAGGTCTGCCGTCTGGAAATTCCATACAGGCCGTTTATGCCGGAGAGCAATACGGATTACTACTTAAATGTGTCGGTCTGTCTGAAGGAAGACGCACCCTACGCCGGAAAGGGCCACGAAGTATCCCGCGGGCAGTTCCTGCTTAAGGAGCATCTGGAGACAGCCGTGCTCCATGAGGCGGGCGGCCGCCTTGTGACGGAGGATGACGGGATCTTCTTTAAAGTAAAGGGCGAATCATCGGAGGTGGTGTTCCATAAGATCTACGGCCGGCTGGAGCGCTGGACGGTGGCTGGAAAGACATACGTGACGGCGGGGCCTGAGGTGACGGTTTACCGGGCAACCATAGACAACGATATGTATAAGAAGGATGACTGGATGAACAAATATTTCATACAGCTTCCGGATGAGCAGATGGAGTATTTCAGGACCGAAGAGCATGAGAACCGTGTCGATGTGACGATCGGTACGTATTTTGGCTGCTTAAACCAGTCGTGGGGATTTTTATGCGACTATCACTATACGGTGTACGGAGACGGCGCTGTGACCTGCCGCCTGGAAGGAAAGCAGATTCAGCGAGGGAAAGCGGAGCCGGGATTTCTGCCTCGCATCGGAATCCGGATGAAGGCGTCAAAGGACCTTCAGAAGGCCGCGTGGTACGGCCTTGGCTTCCAGGAGAATTATGCGGACAGCAGGGAAGCGGCATTTATGGGAGTCTACCGTTCCGATGTGGATGGCATGTCCACCAATTACGTATATCCGCAGGAAAACGGCCATCGGGAAGAGGTCTCCTGGTACTCGCTTGGCGACGGGGAACGCAGTCTTCTGGTGACAGCGGATCAGCCTATGGGGCTGAATATCCACAATTACACGGAGGAGAGCCTGGAAGAAGCAAAGTATCCGTGGCAGATCAAGGATGCGGAGGATGTGATCATCCATATGGACTACCTCCATTCCGGCCTGGGAAGCAACAGCTGCGGTCAGGAACAGGAAGAGGCGTATAAGGTGAAACGCCAGGATTTTGCCCTGAGCTTTACCATGCGGGCAGTCGATGCGGCGGAGGATGTAGCACAGTCGAAAATAAAATATCTGGATTAAAGGAAGGAAGCGTGGAAAAGACGTGATAAGAGAGCGATTTTCAGAACACATAAGGAATTACTTAAGCGATGACTCGTGGATGATCCTCGAGGATCATTACGATCCGGAGGAGAATTTAAAATACGAAAGCCTTTTCTGCCTTTCCAATGGATATCTGGGAACGAGAGGCGCCTACGAGGAACGGGCGGCAAAGAGTATTCCCTGTACCTATATTAACGGCGTTTTTGATAAATCAGAGACCTTCATGAGAGAACTGGCCAATTTACCGGACTGGCTGGGGATAAAGCTCTATGTGGAGAAGGAGCTGATCGGCATTGAGACGTGCAGAGTCCTGGAATTTTCCAGGGCTCTGGATATGAAGCACGCGCTGCTGGCTAAACGGTTTGTCCTGGAAGATAAGAAGGGGAGGAGGACCGAGGTGGAAGGAATCCGGATGGTAAGCCGGGCTAACGTCCACCGCATGGGAATCCGCCTCTTCGTGACGCCGTTAAACTACAGCGGGATCATCGAGGTGGAAAATATCATCGATGGCTCCGTCATAAACTTCTGCGATGCGCCTCGCTTTAAGGTGAAGCATACCAGGCTGCTCACAAACTGCCCGCTTACCGACAAAGGCGCCTATGTGGAGGTGACGACGAGAGACCGGAAGCTCTGCGTGGGAACCGGAAGCCTTATGGAGGCCTATGCCGGGGGCAGAACCGTGATGAAGAACCGGAGCTTCGGAGCGTTTGGCGAAACCGCCGTGGAATTTCAGGACTTTGACGCAGAAGAGGGAAAGGCTGTGGAGGTAGTAAAATACGTCTCCGTCTATACGGAACGCGAAGTCCCGGATTATGAGCTTCACTGCCGTGTGAGAGACGAGATCAAAGGCTTTGCCGCCGATGGCTTCGAGATGGAGATGAGCCGCCACATCGAGGTGTACGCCCGCATGTGGGATGAGGCCAACATCGAGATCCGGGGCGATTTTGATCTGGACCGCGCCGTTCGTTTTACCCTCTTCCATCTGATGAGCACGGGCAGCGAGCACGACGACAGGGTCAACGTGGGAGCCAAGCTTTTGAGCGGCGAGGAATACGGAGGCCATGCGTTCTGGGATACGGAGCTGTTCATGCTGCCATTCTTTGCCTGCGTGTTCCCGGATACGGCCAGGAACCTGGAAAACTACCGGTACCGCTTCTGGATGCGGCAAGAGCCAATGCGGCAAAGAATGGCTACTGCGGGGCCCAGTATCCCTGGGAATCGGCGGACGACGGCACGGAGCAGTGCCCGGACTGGACCATCGAACCGGATGGGACCTGCTACCGGTGCTACGTGGCAGTTTACGAGCACCATGTAACCGCCGCTGTGGCCTATGGAATCTACAACTACGTGAAGATAACCGGAGACCGGTGCTTCCTGCGTGAAAAAGGCGCGAGATTCTGATCGAGACAGCCCGTTTCTGGGCCAGCCGGTGCGAATACAACCGGACGATGGACCGCTACGAGATCCGCCGCGTCACGGGGCCGGACGAATGGCATGAACCGGTGGACAACAATCTATACACCAACTACCTGGCAAGGTGGAATTTAGGCTATGTCCTGGAACTTTTAACGGAATGGAAGGAAGACGGGACGGGGCTTTATGAAGAGCTGAAGGCCCGCCTGAATATCCTGGACGAGGAACTGGAAAGCTGGTCTCGCGTCAGGGAGAAAATGTACCTTCCAAAGGGTAAGGAAAATGGCCTGCTGGAGCAGTTCGAGGGATACTTCGATCTGAAGGACGTGACGATAGAGGCCTACGATGAGAACGACTGGCCCATACGCCCTGAGATTTTAAGGACCGTGCCAAAGACGCAGACCCAGATCATCAAACAGGCGGATGTGGTGATGCTTCTCCATCTTCTCGGGGAAGAATTCGACGAGGAGACGAAGCGAAAGAACTATACGTATTATGAAAAACGGACGCTTCACGGCTCCTCTTTAAGCCCCAGCATCTATTCTGTCATGGGACTCCATGTGGGCGATGAGACGAAGGCCTATCGCTATTTGAGGAGGGCGGCGTTCATCGATCTGACCGATTTACAGAAGAACACAAGGGAAGGCATCCATGCGGCCAACGCAGGCGGTGTGTGGCAGACCGTGGTGTTCGGCTTTGCAGGCGTGTCATTTTCGGAAGACGGCGTCGTGGATATCCGTCCGCATATGCCGAAGGAGTGGGAAGGCCTGTCCTTTAAGCTGCATCACAGAGGATCCAAGATGGAGATTACTGTCCTGCCGGACAACAGCGTGACGGTGACAGTACTGGAGGGCGGTCCGGTGTCGGTCCGCATAAATGGTGAGGCGATGGTTCTGGAAGGCTCCGGCCCGGCAGATGAGGCGGTGGTTCCGGAAGGCTCCGGCCCGGCAGCAGGAGGACAGTCATGAAGAAATATATGGCAATATTCGGACTGATCCTCGTGACCGTGATCTGGGGCGGCGGCTTCGTAGCCAGCGATATGGCGCTGGAGAGCCTGACCCCGTTCCAGATTATGACCTTCCGGTTTTTTCTGGGAACCGTAATCCTGGGCGGTATCTCTCTGCCCGGCATGAAAGACATTAAAAAAGAAGAGATTCGGGCCGGATTCTTTATGGGATGCGCACTGTTTGCCGGATTTGCCCTGCAGATCGTGGGGCTCCAGTACACGACACCGTCGAAAAACGCGTTTCTGACGGCCACAAATGTGGTGATGGTACCGTTTATCGCCTTCCTGGTCTATAAGAAGACGGTAGGGATGAATGGAATCGTGGGAGCCGTCATGGCCATTGTGGGAGTGGGAATTCTGTCTCTGAACGGGAATCTCTCCCTGGGCGCCGGCGACGCGCTGACTCTGGTGGGCGCCGTGGGCTTTGCGTTCCAGATCTTTTTGACGGGCGAGTTTGCACCGAAATACCGGGTTAAGGTTTTAAATACAGTACAGATGGCAACGGCATTTCTTCTGTCTGCCGTATTTCTGGCGGCGCAGGGACAATTTTCTGTACATGCTACTTCCACAGGCTGGCTCAGTGTGCTATACTTGGGGGCAGTGAGTACCGCGCTTACGTACCTTCTTCAGACAAACTGTCAGAAGTATGTGGATGAGACGAAGGCGGCCATCATTCTTTCCATGGAATCCGTATTCGGCACCCTGTTTTCCGTAATCCTGCTCCATGAAAATGTGACGATGCGGATGATCGGCGGCTGTGTACTGATTCTGGCGGCCGTGATCTTATCCAACTACTCCGGAGAGAAGAAGGAGCTGGGGAAAACAGAACCAAAGAAAGAAAAAGTGGGGGTGGAATTATGAAATACCGCGGAATTATCTTCGATCTGGACGGCGTGATCTGCCATACAGACAAATACCACTATCAGGCGTGGAAACAGGTAGCCGATCAGCTGGGAATCTACTTTGATGAGACCATCAACAACCGTCTGCGCGGCGTGAGCCGTATGGAAAGCTTTGAGATTATTCTCGAGAGATATGACGGCGCCATGAGCGAAGAAGAGAAGGAACGCTATACAGCGGAAAAGAACGAAATCTACAAAGAACTGCTTAAGAATATGTCACCGGCGGATCTGGCGCCGGAGGTGAAGGCGACCATGGATGAACTGAGAAAGAGAGGCCTAAAGCTGGCTATCGGTTCTTCCAGCAGAAATGCCTGCTTCATCCTGGGACAGCTGGGACTTGACGGTTACTTCGACGCCGTTTCGGACGGCAATCAGATCACCCATTCCAAACCGGACCCGGAAGTCTTTCTGCTGGCCGCGAAGCTGATCCATGAGAAGCCGGAAGACTGCCTCGTGGTGGAGGACGCCAGAGCCGGTCTCATGGCTGCCAAAGCCGGAGGCATGGATGGCGCCGGGATCGGCGACGCATCGGACTGTGAGCTTGCGGCGTACCATTTGAAATCCTTTGAAGAGCTTTTGGAGGCTTGCAATTCGTAAATCTTCGAGGTATACTAAAAACACTTAGTGAGGTCTTTAGAAACGGCACTAGGTCCGGCGGCACTAGTATCACGGCAGGAACACGTTGTAAGACATTGGCCTGCCGTGATCTTTGACTTTTATGGGGGATAAGAGGGGAATAACGTTATGGCTACGATCAAGGATATTGCGGAGAAAGCGGGAGTTTCCATCGCCACGGTTTCCAGAGTCCTGAATTACGATGAGACACTGAATGTGCAGGATGAGACGAGAAAACGGATTTTCGAGGTTGCGGAACAGCTGGATTACCAGGTAAAGGATAAGAAAAAGAGAAAGAGGAAGCTGAAAATCGGCGTCCTTTATTCCTATTCCCTGGAAGAGGAGCTGGAGGATACGTATTATCTCTCTGTCCGTGTGGCCATTGAGAAGAAGCTGGCGGAAGAGGGATACAAGAAGTACCGGATTAACAGCGGCGATACGAAAGAGGACTTATCGGTCCTGGACGGAATCATCTGCCTGGGGACGTTCAGCCAGTCCATGATGGAACGGATCGAGTCGTATCAGAAGCCTACGGTCTTCGCGGACGCGGTACCCGATACGGAGAAATTCGATTCCGTTATCCACGATATCGAGCGGTCTGTTCTGAAGGTGATGAAATACCTGATGGATCAGGGCCATGAAAAGATTGCCTTTATCGGCGGATACGAGACGGACTCGGATGGCGCGGAGGTGGTGGACAACCGGACATACGCCTATCAGCGCTTCATGAAGCAGGAGGGCCTGTTTCACGAGGAGTACGTAAAGATCGGCGGCTACACGCCCAAGTATGGATATCAGATGATGAAGGAGCTGCTGGAGCTTCCGGACCGGCCGACGGCGGTGTTTGTGGCCAACGATTCCCTTGCCATCGGCTGTTATAAAGCGGTTCACGAAAATGGACTTGCAATTCCCGAGGACATCAGCGTGGTGGGATACAACGATATCCCCGCCGCAAAGTATCTGGTGCCTCCGCTGACTACCGTCCACCTGTACATGGATTTTATGGGCGAACAGGCGGTTTTAGTCCTGGCGGAGCGAATTCTGACCGGCAGAGAGATCTCCATTCAGACGCTCATCCCCGCCAAGCTGGTGATCAGAGAAAGTGTAAAAAGACTGGGAAGGACAGAATAGAGATGACAGACGAAGTATTTTTGGAAGAACTTTTAGGTGCGGTGACGGTATCCGGCTATGAGGAAGAGGGACAGGCCGTCATCAGAAAATATATGGAACCGCTGGCCGACGAGGTGAGAACCGACGATATTGGGGATACCGTATGCGTGCTGGGTCCGGACCGGGATTTCAGGATCCTGATGACGGCCCATTTGGACGAGATCGGCCTCATGGTGACGACGGTAAACGAGCGGGGACGCCTCCAGGTGATCGACCGCGGCGGGATCGTTCCGGCCACCTATCCGGGCCACCGTGTCAAGGTGATGACAGAGCGGGGACCGGTATACGGTGTTGTGGAATCGTACCGTGATTTCTTTAAAAAGGAAGGCGGCCTGAAGACGTCGGATTTTCTGATCGATATCGGCGTGGATTCGAAGGAAGAAGCGTGTGAACTGGTGGAACCCGGCGCGCCCGTCGTGCTGGACACCGGGTTCTGCAAGGCGGCGGGAGGCCGTTTCTTAAGCCGGGCGCTGGATGACAGGCTCGGCGTATTTATTATTATGGAGGCCTTCAAAAAGGCCAGGAAGCGCGGATGCGCCTGCGGCGTGTACAGCGCGGCCACCGTGGGGGAAGAGACCACGAAGAACGGCGCGTACTGGACGGCCAGCCGCGTAAAACCGGATCTGGCTGTGGTGGTGGACGTGACGTATACCAGCGACTGTATCGGCATGAACGCCGCGGATTCCGGCGAGGTAACCTTAGGCGGGGGGCCGGTACTCTGCAACAGCCCCATTGTCTCCAAGCGGCTGAACCGTATGATGAGGGAATGCGCTTCCAGAATTGGAGTGAAAGTGCAGACGGAGGCAGCCAGCAGACTGAGCTATACCGACGCGGACAAGATTCATTTTGCCGGAGAAGGAATTCCCACTGTGCTGGTGTCGATTCCGCTCCGCTACATGCACCATCCGGCTGAGATGGCTGATGAAAAGGATGTGGAAGGCTGCATCGATCTGATTGCAGAGTTTCTTGTTTCATGGGGGATTTCAGGGAGGAAAACGGGATTTGGAGAGCCTGACAAAGAATAAACAGAGCAGAGAGACGATTCGGAAGATGGCAGAGAAGTATTTCCCAGATGATCCTCTGAAGGAATATGAGGAGTTGACGGAAGGCTACTTCAATGTGGCATACGAAGTGATATTTGAGAGCGGAAGACGTGTAATCTTAAAAGTGGCGCCCCCGGAAGGCATCCCCGTGATGGCCTACGAAAAAAATATCATGTTTGCCGAGGTGGAAGCCATGAAGAGGGCGGCGGCAGACCCGCTCATTCCGGTTCCCGAGATATATGGTTATGATGACAGCAGGAGTATCTGTTCGTCCTTCTACTTCTTTATGGAGAAACGGAGGGGAAACAGTCTCTATTCACAGAGTCAGGAGCTGTCGGAGGAAACCGTACATGCGCTCATGAGGGAGACCGGTGCGATAAACCGCAGAATCAATGAGATTACCTGCTCCCGTTTCGGCCTTCCGGGACAGACGGAATGCCAGGGGGATGCGTGGTATCCCGTTTTTAAAAGGATGATGGATATGGGCCTCTGTGACGCGGAGACGAGAGCGGTTGATTTGAAGCTGCCCGTCAGCGAGATCCGGGAGCGTCTGGAAAAAGACCGCCGGTTTTTCGAAGAGGTGACAGAACCCCGCCTGGTGCACTGGGATATCTGGGCCGGAAACATCTTCACAGACGGAGAACACGTGACTGGAATCATCGACTGGGAGAGAAGCCTGTGGGGCGATCCGCTGCTGGAAGTGGGATTCCGGACATTCGGCAGCAACAGAGAATTTATGGCTGGATATGGGAAAGAGACGCTTACAGAAACCGAGGAACGCCGGGCGCTGTGGTATGATATCTATATGGCGGTTCTCCAGACTCTGGAATGTGAATACAGACGCTATGAGACCATGGAGATGTATGAACGCGGAACCGGATTGCTGCAGAGGCAGATGAGTCGTGTGAGGGAGCTTCAGGCAATTTCGTAATGAATCCACACATAAAACGTAAAACATAAAAAGGAAGCTTACGCACTGCAGACACTGTCTGCCAACGCATAAGCTTCCTTTTTCAAATATGCCCTAATCTTCAGGCTATGAATTTATAAATCAAATCCGAAATATCTTCACCGTATTATTATAAGAAATTCCTTCGATAATCTCCTTCAAAGCCTTCTGATCGTCCGGATACTCTCCGTTTTCTACCCAGCCGCCCACAAGTTCGCAGAGAATTCTTCTGAAATACTCATGTCTCGTGTAGGATAAGAAGCTTCTGGAGTCTGTCAGCATGCCGATGAAGTTGCCGAGGCAGCCTAAGTTTGCTAAAGAAGTCATCTGCTCGGTCATGCCTGTCTTGTGGTCGTTGAACCACCAGGCGGAACCCTGCTGGATTTTGCCCGGGAACTGGCTCTGGAAGCATCCTATGATAGTGCCGATGGAGGCGTTGTCATTCGGGTTTAAGGAGTAGATGATCGTCTTCGGGATCTCGTCTGTTGCACTGAGCGCGTTTAAGAAATCGGCCATCTGAGCGGATGGAGCGTAGTTGTTGATGCAGTCGAAGCCGGTGTCCGGTCCGAGGTTTGCATACATCATCGCGTTATTGTCGCGCTTGCAGCCATAGTGAAGCTGCATGACCCAGCCCATGCGGTTGTATTCTTTGGCCACAAAGAGCATGAATGCGGTTTTATACTTTAATTCATCCTCGCGGGTAACCGGTCCGCCGGCCAGTCCTTTTGCGAAAATGGTATCCAGTTCAACCGGGTCGGCCGGAACGTACATCACGTATTCCAGCGCGTGGTCAGATACGCTGCATCCTCTGGAGGCGAAGAATTCCATACGGTTCTTAAGCGCCAGCTTTAAGGAATCAAAATCGGTGATTTCGATGCCTGCGGCCTTTGAAAGCTTCGCCATGTAAGCGGCAAAATCCACTTTCTCAATGTTCATGGCCTTGTCCGGTCTCCAGGCAGGAAGCACCTTCACTTCAAAGGAATCATTCGCGGCCAGCTTCTGATGCCATTCCAGCGAATCGGCCGGATCATCAGTGGTACAGATCAGGGTCACGTTGGACTGACGGATCAGATTGCGGACGCTCATGGAATCCTGGCTGAGCTTTTCATTGCATAAGTTCCACACTTCCTCTGCGGTGTCGCCGTTTAAATATCCCGTAAAGCCGAAATATCTCTGAAGCTCCAGATGGCTCCAGTGGTACAGCGGGTTGCCGATCAGCTTCGGCAGGGTCTCCGCCCATTTTTGGAATTTCTCACGGTCGTTAGCATCTCCGGTGATGTATTGTTCTTCTACGCCGTTAGAACGCATCTGACGCCACTTATAGTGGTCACCTCCCAGCCATACCTGAGTGATGTTGTCAAACTTACGGTCTTCGTAAATTTCCTGCGGATTGATGTGGCAGTGGTAATCCACGACAGGCATTTTTTCTGCATAGTTGTGGAAAAGGTCCCTGGCCGCATCCGTAGACAGTAAAAAATCTTTGTCCATAAACTGTTTCATGATAAAATCCTCCTTTTTGCTTCTTTATACAATGAATCCCATCACCTGCAGAGGCGGGGAAATCTTGTTGCATTCATTAAAATCAGTAGTGCCTGAAAAGTCAGTAGTACCTCAAAAATCAGTAGTATCTCAAAAATCAGTAGTGCCTCGTTTGATCAGCTCTGCCGAGATGGTGGTTTTCACCGGAACGTTTCCGCCGCCCAGGACCTTCATCAGCGTCGTGACCGTAGTGGTGCAGAGCGATTCCACCTTGTTGTCGACGGTTGTCAGCTCCGGATCGGTGCAGCGAGACAGAATAGAGTTATTATACCCGATAATATTCATTTCTTCCGGAATTTTGATTCCGGTCTTATTCGCATATTTGACAGCGCCCACCGCCATGATATCCTCGGCGGCGAAGACCGCGTCGAATTTCAAACCGGTGGAGGCGAGAGAACGCAGGAGTTCTTCCGTGCCGTCTAAATCCTTGGGACAGATGCGTACCAGATCGTCGCGGATATTCAAGCCGGCTGCCGCGCAGGCATCGTGATAGCCTGCCAGCTTCTGCAGATTGCTGTAGGAACTGCCTGCGTACAGATAGAGGACGGAAGTACGGCCGGACCGGATCAGCCTGGTGACCGATTCATAGACCGCGGTCCGGTCGTCGCATACCGTGCTGTAGATCTGTTTGCCGTCGAGACAGCCGTTGACCAGCATGATGGGAAGCTCCTTTGAGGCCTCTATGAGATAGGCATTATCCTTCTGCCTGGCCTCCACGTAGTGGGAACCGGCCAGAATGACGGCATCCACCCGCTTGGAGAGCAGCAGCTCCAAATACTTCTTTTTCGTCTCCGGCAAGTAGCCGCTGCAGCAGAGGAGGGAATCGTATCCGCTGCGGCGCAGCTCCTGCTCCAGATAGTAGATGGCGCCGGCCAGCCAGGGATCGGAGGAATCCGCGCACATGATGCCGATGGTGCGCATGGTGTTAAGCCCTAAGCTTCTGGCAAAGACATTGGGCGTGTAGCCAAGTTCATCCATCACCGCCAAAACCCGGTTCCGCGTCTTCTCACTGACATTGGGATTTCCATTGATGACACGGGAAACGGTAGCGATGGAAACGTTAGCCCGTTCTGAAACATCGTAGATATTCAAAACATCACCTCCTTGGAAAATGTAAGTATTTACATATTGCTTTTATTATACAATCATCTGATAAATATTACAATCCCCAGAATATAATTTTAACAAATTCTGTACAAGAACTGTGGTTGTTTGTAAATACTTACAGGAGTTATACTAGAAAGCAGGGATATTTCCGCAAAAAGCGGGTGTTTGAATGCCGCGGTGACTCCTGCGCAGTACAAGCGGGTGATCATTATGGGAAAATACAGGGAGGAATACGGGAAATGGGATACGAGTGTGATAAATGAAAAATTCTGATCGTGGAGGACGAGCTGCTGGTCAGAAAGGCGCTGCGCTACATCATCGAACAGGAGAGCGATGAATTCGAGATCATCGGGGAAGTGACGAACGGGGAGGAGGCGCTGGAGTTTCTGGAACAGAGTCTGCCTCACATGATGATCTGTGACATTATGATGCCTCGGATGAACGGGCTGGAGCTTCTGCGTGCCGTAAATCTAAAGTATCCGGAGGTGTCCACCATCATTCTGAGCGGATATCAGGATTTTGAATACGTCAAAAGTGCATTTAAATACGGTGTTTTTGATTATATCCTGAAACCGGAGCTGGAATCCGACTATCTGCTTAGAGCGCTCCGCCTCTTAGGCAGAAAGAAGGGGGTCATCCATACCAAGGATCACGGGAGCAGCGGCGGAGAGGAAGCGTGTCCGGAGCAGGGGGACGCCTGCTCCACCTATTATCTGATCGCCATACAGCCAGGGAAGATCCTCCAGGGGGCGACCAACAAGCAGGAGCTTACCATCGGGCACATGGAGGAGATGATAAAGGAAGCGTTCGGGCGGTTCTATCTTGACAGCTTTATGCTGAAAAAAAGCCAGGTGTACATCTACACGATCGGCTGCTTTTACCCGGAAATGTTTGACGAAAAGCTGCGCACGATGACCGGGCAGGGCACCGCCTATCTGCGCAACATTGAGATGATTATCAGCCCGCCCTATGGAAAGGGCGTCTCGCTGGAGACGGAGGCACAGAAGCTCTCGGAGCTGTTTTCCTACCGGTTTTTCGACAGCAGGAAAGATTATCTCGATCTGAGAGAGACCGGGATTTTGCAGCTTCCGGCCCTGGACCAGAAGACCGTGTGCGATCTGGTGCGCCAGCAGAAGGCGGGAACCGCGGGAGCCGTGCTGGTGGAGTATTTAAGCTCTCTGCGGGGCATGGCTGTCAGCGAGATGGCCGTAAAGAAGCTGATGGAGAGTACGCTCTATAACACGATTTTTGAACTGAATGAAAATGAATTCTGCCCGCCCCAGCTGGAAGAGCGCAAGCTGTCCTTCCTGACGGCCATCGGCACCACCGACAGCCTGGAGGGACTCATCGGAGCCATTGCCGCCATCTATCAGGAGATCGGGCAGATTACGGAGGAGGCGAGGGGGAGCGGCCTTTATTTGAGGATCACGGAGTATTTGTACCGGCATTACAGCGAACCGGTGACGCTGAAGACTCTGGCTGCGGATTTTAACATGAATTATTCGTACCTCTCCTCGTACTTTTCCTCTCACATGGGGCAGGGAATCAATGAATTCTTAAACTCGGTCCGGGTGGAAAAGGCGAAAGAGCTGCTTACCGCCTCAGAGCTTTCCCTGTCGGAGATTGCGCAGGAAATCGGATATACGGATCAGAGCTATTTTGGAAAGGTCTTTAAAAAGCAGACCGGCTACTCTCCGCATACATATCGGAACCGGGCGAGGCGGCAGGAGGAAAAATTATGAAGAGTCAGATTCGGTGGGGTACCTTTTTTAAGCTTTCCCTGGTAGTGGTGAGCAGCATTGTCCTGACCAATTTCTGCACCATCGCCAGTTCGGACTGGATCACGAAGAATCTTTTCATCCAGTCGTCCACCTTTTTAAATGCCAAGCTGATGGACAACATCAAGAAAAAGGTGGAAGAAAACAACAACTCCTATTTAATGCTCTTAAGGCTGCTGGAGACGAAACCGGCCTTGAAGAATTACTTTCTGGCCGCCGACGCCTGCGGCACGGAGAAATTTATTAAGACGTACGACATCCTGAAGGTCTATCACGATTCCGTGCCTTCCGGCACGGCTCAGAACCTGGTCGCGGTCAGCAATCAGGGCAGCGCGTTCTCTTTCACAGGGGAGAGAATCTCGGTTCCTGTGGAAGAGATAGAGAACATGCCCTGCTCCCTGAAGATCAGCGAGACCAGCAGACGGCTACAGTATACGTTTCAGGACCATGGCATTACCGATGATTTTAAGGACAGGAAATGCGTGATAGCAGCGCGGCGGCTGTTTCTTCCGTCCTCCAGCGAAAGCTTTGCCACAGCCTACATTACGATTCCCGAGGAGGAGTTCTATCAGATGTTCAGCGAGGCCGTTCCGGAGGGCAGCCGCATGGTAATCCTGTCTTCCGACGGCCAGATCGTGTCGGGTAATGTAAAAGACAGTCTGGGAAGCGAGGAGACGAAGCTGCTCTCGCTGGTCCGTTCGATGAGGGAGAACGGAGATACATACCGGACCGTAAAGGAGAACCATAAACCGGAGATTGTGATATCGGGATACATACCGGAGCTGGATATGTACATGGTCAACACGGTGGAGGAAGCGGCCCTCTTAAAATCCTACGCGGGAATCCGCCGTAATATCCTTGTGACTGGCTTTCTGATCACAGGGACAGCCATCGCCGTGGTATTCCTCATCATGCGCCGCATCGTATCGCCCCTTAATTTCTTCATCCAGCAGCTGGAAACCTTTAAAAACCGCAGATTCGAAAAGGTGAGCCCTGTGAAAGGCAACTCGGAGGTGAGGCAGATGGCGGATGTCTACAACCGGATGGTGGATGAGATTGACAGCTACGTCAAACAGCTGATGGAGGAGCAGGAGCGGGGGCGGCGTCTGGAGATTGAGGCGCTGCAGATGCAGATCAACCCGCATTTTATGTATAATACTCTGGCCTCCATCAAGTATCTCACCTGGGAGAACAATACGGAGAAGGCCTCGGATACTATCAATGCGCTGATCGCCATTTTAAAGAAGACGATTGGAAACATGGAGGAGGAGATTACGCTGCGGGAGGAGATCGATCTGGTCCGGCAGTATGTGTTTATCAACCAGGTGCGGTACGGCGACCGCATCGAGGTGGAGTATTTCCTGGCAGAGGAGGGAATGGAATGCATGGTGCCCAAGCTGATTCTGCAGCCATTTATCGAGAACGCCTTTTTCCATGCGTTCCAGAACAAGAAGGAAGGGAAGATCCGGATCTTTGCAAAGAAACAGCGGGATGACCTGATCTGTGAAATTATCGACGAGGGAGACGGCATGTCACAGGAGGAGACGGCGGACCTGCTGAGCAGCGACAGGAGACGCCATCTGACCGGAATCGGCATTCCCAATGTCCATGAAAGGCTCCGGCTGATCTACGGGGAGGAGTACGGCGTGACCATACACAGTGTGATCGGAACCGGCACTTCGGTCAGCCTGAGACTTCCTTATCACCTGAAAAAATTACCAAAATTATAAAAAAGTACGTTTTTTCGTTTGCCTTCGCATGGATTTAATTACATGATGCTGTACTATTCCAAATAAAATACGATATTTTTGTGAGATATAACGATAAAATAAAGGCATCATATAGAAAAGGAGAAGACAGAGATGAAAAAAATGTATTTGTTTGCG
The DNA here is from genome assembly GCF_046966825.1 of Hungatella sp. Classification (NCBI taxonomy): domain Bacteria; kingdom Bacillati; phylum Bacillota; class Clostridia; order Lachnospirales; family Lachnospiraceae; genus Hungatella; species Hungatella sp. The sequence goes on from NZ_JBKVCZ010000074.1 coordinate 24,512, forward strand.
GCAGCAGTAGCCCTGGCTGCCAGCCTGACTGCTTGTGGGAGCAAGGCACCGGTTGACAATGCGGGAACGCAGGCCGGGGAGGAGACGACGAAACAGGAAGCCTCCAGCACCTCCTCGGGGGACAAAAAGACGGTGACCTTCTGGGCGTGGGATAAAGAATTCAATATAGCCGCGCTGGAGATGGCGAAGGAAATCTACGAGACGGACCATCCGGATGTGGAGATCAATATCGTGGAGGTCGGCCAGAATGATGTGGTACAGAAGCTGAACACCGGCCTGGGATCAGGCTCCTTAAAGGGCCTTCCGAATGCGGTTCCCATCGAGGATTACCGGATTCAGTCCTTCTTAAAATCGTATCCGGGAGCATTTATGGATCTGACTTCCGAGATTAATTACGACAATTTTGCCGCATATAAAAAGGGACCGATGACGCTGGAGGGGAAATCCTACGGCATTCCGTGGGACAATGGAGCCGCCGTCCTCTACTATCGTAAGGACATGATCGAGCAGGCGGGATATACCGAGGAAGACATGCAGGATTTAACCTGGTCCAAGTTTATCGAGATGGGCAAAAAGATCAAAGAGGCCACGGGGAAGAAGATGATCTCCATGGACCCGAGCGACATCGAGTTAATGAAGCTGACCATGCAGTCGGCCGGTACCTGGTTCACGAAAGAGGATGGAACGACTCCAGACATGGAGAACAACGCTGCGCTCAGGGAATGCCTGCAGATCATCAAGACCATCACCGATGACGATCTGGTCAGAACGTACAGCGGCTGGGCGGGCCTTCTGGAAGGCGTGAACAAAGGCGAAGTGGCATTTCAGCTGAAGGGCTGCTGGTTTACACCTTCTATTATGAAAGGGGAGGGCCAGGACGGCTTATGGAGAGTTGCGAAGATCCCGAGGCTGGACAGCACACCGAATGCGACCAACGCTTCCAACTTAGGCGGCGGCAGCTGGTACATCTTAAACGGCGTTGAAAATTCCGATATTGCCCTCGACTTCTTAAAAACCACCTTCGGCGAGAACAAAGAGCTTTACAACCGCCTGCTGGATGAGAAGGGAATCGTAGGAACGTATTTACCGTCTCAGGAGAGCGAGGTCTATAATAAAGAAATTCCGTTCTTCGGCAACCAGAAGATTTACCAGGAAATTGCCTCCATTACAAAAGAAATTCCGAATGTAAACTATGGTACCTATACCTATGCGTTCCAGGATATCGTGATGGCGGAAATTCAGAAAATTCTGCAGGGCGAGGACATCGACACCGCCATGAAGAGCATGCAGGTTCAGGCGGAAGCACAGGCCCGGTAAGACCTTTGGGAGGAAAACAATGAATAGTAAGAAAATATCCAGCGTTATAAAGGGATGGTTATTCATTGGTTTCGGCACGCTGATTATAGTGATATTCTGCTTTTATCCCATGATAGGAGCGTTAGCCAATTCATTTCAGACAGGAATGGGGATGAATCTCCATTTCTGTGGGCTGGCTAACTATAAACGGCTTCTGGTCGATCCCATATTTCTGTCCTCAGTAAAAAATACATTTCTCTACCTGATTGTCCAGGTGCCGGTCATGCTTTTTCTGGCCATGCTGTACGCAGTGCTCTTAAACGATAAGAAACTGAAATGCCGCAGCTTCTTCCGCATTGCGATCTTTCTTCCGTGCGTTACCTCTCTGGTAGCCTATGCGGTCCTCTTTAAGAGCCTTTTCTCCGACAGCGGTTTTATCAATCAGATGCTGATGACACTTCATGTGATCCAGTCGCCGATCCACTGGCTGACGGACGCCTTCTGGGGGAAGATTACGATCATTATCGCAATCACCTGGCGCTGGACCGGATACAACATGATCTTCTTTTTATCCGCGATTCAGAATATCGATCCCGAGATTTACGAGGCTGCGGAGATCGACGGAGCCAATGTGGTCCAGAAGTTCTTTTCCATTACGGCGCCGCTGTTAAAGCCGATTATTCTGTTTACCAGCATCACGTCGATCAGCGGAACACTCCAGCTGTTTGACGAGGTAGTAAACTTAACCCAGGGAGGACCGGGCAACGCGACGATTACGATGTCACAGTACATCTACAATCTCTGCTTTAAATACACGCCCGACTTCGGATACGCATCTGCGGTTTCCTATGCGATTCTCCTGATGATTGTCGTTCTCACAGCAATCCAGTTTAAGGTGACGGGAGGTAAGAAAAATGATTAAAAAAACAGCAAAATACGTATTCTTATGCATTGCGTCTTTTCTGTCCATATTCCCGTTTCTGTGGATGATCATCAGTGCGACCAATGCCTCCGTCGATATCACAAGCGGCAGGATGATGCTGGGGAACCAGTTGTTTACAAACATTCACACGCTGTTTACTACGACGAATATTGTGACGGGCATCAAGAATTCCATGATCATTACGGTAATCGCCACGGTTCTGACGGTTCTGGTAGCCGCCATGGCCGGATATGGATTTGAGATTTATAAGAGCCGGATCAAGGATAAGGTCATGGCGCTCCTTCTGATGTCCATGATGGTACCCATGGCAACGCTCCTCATACCCCGCTACCGCATGTTTGCAAAATGGGGACTGCTTAACACATTTTTATCTGTCATACTGCCGTCCATGGCGACCGCGTTCCTGATCTTTTTCTTCCGTCAGAACACGAAGTCCTTCTCGAAGGAAATCCTCCAGGCTGCCAGGGTAGACGGACTGGGAGAAATGAAGTCCTTTTTCCTCATTTACTGCCCGGTCATGCGTTCGACCTTCGCGGCGGCCACCATTATCACCTTTATGAATATCTGGAACAGCTACTTATGGCCGCTGGTTGCCCTTCAGACCGACGACAAGATGACCCTGCCCCTGATCATATCCGCCATGAACTCCGCTTACACACCGGACTTCGGAATGATCATGGTAGCCATCGTAACGGCAACCTTCCCAACCGCAGCGATTTTCTTTATCATGCAGAAGAGCTTCGTAGAAGGAATGCTGGGCTCCGTTAAGTGATGGGGGGTACGCCCCGCACCATTGCGTCAGGCCCAGGCTGCGGGCGGATCGGGGCGGGACCGCTATGGTTATTCCGTGTCCGTCTTGCTTCCTACTCACCATAAGAAAGTCCGAACCTGTCGTACACGCCAAATACGGGCGCGTTCGCCAGGCTCGGACTTTCTTATGATTCGTATCCAGATGCCGGCACACTGGAATAACCATAGCGGTCCCACCCCGATCCGCCCGCAGCCTGGGCCTGACGCAATGGCGCGGGGCTGTGTACCTCGGGAGCTAGGAGATAGACCCACAAGCATTTGGGCGTAGCATAATCATTTTGACATTTTGCATAGAAACGTGTTATATTTTTGTAAATACTTACAAATACTTCGTAGGAGAGCATTTCATATTGCCTTTTAAAGGCCCGGGGAGGTATACTAGAGGAGTAAGAACGGAGGCATAACATGAAACTGAACAGAACGACACAGAGAACCGTGGAAATTTTAAAGATGATTTCCAGAACACCGGAGGGAGCGACGCTCGATGATCTCTGCGAGAAGCTGAAGCTCCCGAAGACGAGCGCCTACGATATTGTGACGACGCTGGCCGAGATGGGGATGGTCAATGTGGCCAGGGGGCAGAAGCAGAGCTATACCATCGGGCTGATGGCCTACCGCATTGGAATTAACTATACGAATAATCTGGATTTTATCAGCACGATTGAACCGGTGCTCAAGGCATTTTCAAAGGAAGTGGGCAAGACCGTGTTTTTCGGAATCCCTTCCGACCACCACGTTGTCTACATATGCAAGTTTGAGCCGGAAAACCCGATCATTACCACGGCGACGGTCGGCTCGAAGAATCCCATGTACTGCACCTCGCTGGGAAAGGTCATTCTTGCATACAGTGACGAGGAGACGAGAGAGCAGGTGATAAACAGGATTAAATTTGTCAGGCATACGGATCGGACGATACTGGGAAGAGAATCGCTTTTGAAGGAGCTGGAGAAGGTTCGGGAGCGCGGGTACGCGTTCGATGCGCGGGAGATGGAAGAGCACATGCAGTGTGTGGGTGCCCCTGTGTTCGACCGGGATGGTTCCTGTCTGGGAGCGATCAGCGTGTCCAGCTTATACAAGCCGACCGAGGATTACGAGGCGCTGGGAGCCCTTGTCGCGGCAAAAGGACAGGAGGTTTCAAGACTGTTAGGGTTTCTTGGAAAAATATAAAGATTACCTGTTGACAAAATGAAGAGAAACGATTAATATTCAAGTATAAGAATCGCAATTATGAAAGACATTCGTATATGCGAATAAGAAGGAGAGAGCAATCATGAAAAAAGAACAGGTTTTAGCAAAGATGAAAGAAGACTGCCTGGTAGCCGTTGTTCGTGCAAAGGATCTGGAGCAGGGCGAGAAAGTGGTTGACGCCATCATCGCAGGCGGCATTAACTTTATTGAGATTACCATGACCATGGATGAGGGCAACCCGGTTGAATTCATCGCAAAGATGGCTGAAAAATATAGAGATAACAAAGACGTTGTTATCGGCGCAGGTACTGTACTCGATCCGGAGACAGCAAGAGCCGTTATTCTGGCAGGCGCCAACTACGTTGTAAGCCCTGGCTTAAACGCAGATACCATCAGAATGTGCAACCGCTACAGAGTTCCGATGCTTCCGGGTGTTATGACACCAACCGAGGCGATCACCGCATTAGAGTGCGGCTGTGACGTTATCAAGATCTTCCCGGGCAACATCATGGGACCGGCAGCCATCAGCTCCTTCAAGGGCCCGCTTCCTCAGGGCGAATTCATGCCGTCCGGCGGTGTTGACGTGGACAACGTGGACAAGTGGATCAAGGCAGGCGCTTACGCAGTAGGAACCGGCAGCAGCCTGACAAAGGGCGCCAAGACAGGCGACTTCGCGGCAGTTACAGCAAAGGCTCAGGAATTTGTAAAGGCAGTTGCGGCAGCACGCGCTTAAGACAATACCTGGTGCCTCCCGGCGTAAATACGCCATGCACAGCACTGGCATCAAATCAGAAAATGGATTGAAAAAGGAGATTAAATAATGGCAAAAGTAGTAACAATGGGCGAAATCATGTTAAGATTATCTACCCCGAACAATGAGAAGTTTATCCAGGCAGATGAATTTGACGTAAATTACGGCGGCGGCGAGGCAAACGTAGCAGTTTCCCTGGCTAATTACGGCCATGACGCAGAGTTTGTGACAGCAGTTCCGAAGAACCCGATCGGTGAATGCGCAGTAGCGGCACTGAGAAAGTATAACGTATGCACAAAGCACATCGCAAGATGCGGCGAGAGACTGGGGATCTACTTCTTAGAGACCGGTTCCGCCATGAGAGCGTCTACGGTTGTTTATGACAGAGCTCATTCTTCTATTTCCACAGCAACCGAGGCTGATTTCAATTTTGATGAGATCTTCGAGGGCGCTGACTGGTTCCATTTCACAGGAATTACACCGGCAGTCAGCGATTCTGCGGCTGAACTGACAGAAGCGGCCTGCAAGGCTGCCAAGGCTCACGGAGTTACTGTTTCCGTAGACTTGAACTTCCGTAAGAAATTATGGTCTTCCGAGAAGGCTCAGAAGGTCATGACAAATTTAATGCAGTACGTTGACGTATGCATCGGCAACGAAGAGGATGCAGAAAAGGTTCTCGGCTTCAAGCCGGGCAACACCGACGTAACCTCCGGCGAGCTGGAGTTACAGGGCTATGTTGACATCTTCAATCAGATGATCGACAAGTTCGGCTTCAAGTATGTTATCAGCTCCTTACGTGAGAGCCATTCCGCTTCCGATAACGGCTGGTCAGCCTGCATCATGGACGGCGCAACACGTGAGTTCTATCACTCCAGAAAGTACCACATCACACCAATCGTAGACCGTGTAGGCGGCGGCGACTCCTTTGCAGCCGGCGTGATCTGCGGCATGGTTGACGGCAAGGATTATAAGAGTGCACTGGAGTATGCGGTAGCTGCTTCAGCATTAAAGCACACCATTCCTGGCGACTTCAACCTGGTTACAAGAGAAGACGTTGAAAGCCTTGCAGGCGGAGACGGCTCAGGACGTGTACAGAGATAATTAAGACAGCGGGGTCATTCTAATCAGCTTTTATAAGCTTTTGCAGAATGGCCCCTTTTTAGAAGCGAGGAAGATCGATCATGAGTGACAGACCATTTGATTTGTTAAGTTTAGGCGAACTGCTGCTGCGTTTATCTCCGGCCGGAGTGGAGCGCCTGGTGCGCGGTGATTCATTTCAGAAGCAGGTGGGCGGAGCAGAGTTAAACGTCGCAGTCGGCGCAGCCCTTTTAGGACTTCACACCGGCGTGGTGACCCAGCTTCCATCCCATGACATGGGCAATTTCGTGAAAAATAAAGTGCGTTCCTACGGAATCAGCGATGATTTCTTTGTCTATGACCACAGCTCCGATGCGAGACTGGGCCTCTATTACTATGAATACGGCGCCCATCCCAGAAAACCGAAGGTTATTTACGACAGAAAGAACAGCTCCTTCTACAGCATCAGCGTGGACTCGTTCCCGGAGGACATGTACCGTGCGGCGACCTGTTTCCACACGACGGGAATCACCCTGGCTCTCTGTGAAAACACGAGAAAGACTGCCATTGACATGATCCGCAGGTTTAAATCCACCGGCACCATCATTTCCTTCGATGTGAATTTCCGCGGGAATCTATGGACGGGAGAGGAAGCGAGAGAGTGCATCGAGCAGATTCTCCCCTATGTGGATATATTCTTCTGTTCGGAAGACACCGCCCGGCTGACCTTTCAGAAGACGGGAACGGCCAGGGAGATGATGAAGAGTTTTACAGAGGAGTACCCGATCTCCATCGTGGCATCCACCCAGAGAGTGGTGCACAGCCCGAAGAGCCATACCTTCGGCTCCGTGATTTACGACGCGGCCAGAGATGAGTATTACGAGGAAGAGCCCTACCGCAATATAGACGTGGTGGACCGGATCGGAAGCGGGGACGCCTATATCGCGGGCGCTTTATACGGACTGTTGAGCAGCGGCGGCGACTGCATGAAGGCGGTGCGTTACGGCAACGCGGCCAGCGCCCTGAAAAATACCATCCCCGGCGACCTGCCGACCTCGGATTTAGAGGAAATGAACATGATTATCCGTGAGCACAACCAGAAAGGCCCGCAGAGCGAAATGAGCCGGTAAAACTGGAAAATTATGGTTGACAAGACGGGGTTCTGAATCTATTATATTAGTAATGGCAAAACTGTCGAAAGGCAGCGACGCAAAGCTAAAGGGCCGTATGGGCAGCCAGCTGCTAAAACCTTACGATATGTTGGGGCTTCAGCCAGATTAATCTGACTGAAGCCCTTTTTCGTGTATAAAAGAAACGCTGCCGGCAACAATTAAGTTCTCTCATAGATCGTTTTTTAAGGGGCCATCCCTGACATATTTCTGCTGCTTGATTCGTAAATGGCGACCTGTAGGAAACAAGGAGGAAAAATATGAAAAAGGAAAACAGCTTCAGCCGGAATCATGTGAGAACGGTAATCCTGCTTGTCATACTCGTTCTGGCGTTTATCTATCTGTTCCTGTATGATTTTTCGATACGTGTCGATCATCTTATGACCAACATGACGACAGAACACCTTGCGGATGTCAACGACCAGTCCCAGACTGCGGTAAAGACGGAACTGACCAGGGTGTTTGAGGAAGTGCGTTATACGGCGGATTTCCTGTCGGAGACTCCGGAACTGACGGAGGAAGCCCGTCAGAGAGTCTATGAGCAGCTGAAGGAGAAGTGCGGATTCGCCAATATCCGGCTGGTTTCAGCGGATGGAGGCCTTTACACCGTTGGACACGAGGCTCTTCCCAAGTCGGTCGGAGGCTATGTGGAGGGGATCTGCAGAGGGGAAAGCGGGATGACGGATGTCTTTCTATCCAGCGTGACCGGACAGGAGGTTTTCGCCTTTTACGCGCCCGTGACGCGGGAAAAGACTGTGGAAGGCGGAATCGCCGGAATCATGATCGTGGATCAGATGGTGGACATGGTAACCACCAACGGGTTTAATTCCGGAAGCTACAGCTACGTGTTGAAGTCGGACGGAACGGTGATCATGCAGACCAGCCATGCGGACAGCCTGTACAGCGGCCGGGATTATTTCAGCTTTCTGCGCAGCGATACGGATATGGGGGTGGAAGCCGTCAGCGAACTGCAGAAGAAAATGGAGCGGAAGGAGAAGGGCGTCTTCCTGTTTACGGCCGCGAATGAGAAGCGGATCGTATACTATGCGCCGGCCGAGATCAATGACTGGTACGTGCTCACCGTGGTTCCCTATACGGTTTCCAACTGGTACCGCGAGCACATCGGAAAGACAGCCTTATATCTTACGTTGAAGATGCTCGTACTTTTTCTGGCACAGCTGGCGGTCATCATTCTCTGGTCCAGAAAGGCGAGAAATATCATCCTGGACTCGAAGGAGGCCCTGGAGCTGGAGAAGAAAAAGCTGGAACTGGCGCTTCTTCATTCCACCGGCACCACGTTCGAGTATGTGCCGAAGGA
>NZ_JBKVCZ010000075.1:0-33049 GCF_046966825.1 Hungatella sp.
GTTCCTTAGCGGTCTGGATGATGGAGCGGATCAGTGTCTTTTCGCGAGGGTCATTGTCGTTACGGAACAGCGAACGGTCGATCTTCAGCGTAGTGATCCGTGGGTTGGTCAGTACGCTGTAGGAAGAGTAGCCGCTTCCGAAATCGTCCACGGAGCACGTAAAACCAAATTGAGTAATATCATTGACAACCCGGTTTACCTGATCTACCTGATTTAAAATAATACTTTCCAGAAGCTCGAACTCGATACAGTCCTTCCGGCAGGGATTACGCTCATAAACCTCTTTATAATCATTAAAAAAGAATTCGTAATTAAAAGCACATTCATTGAGATTTACACTGATAGAAATCTCTTTTCCATACTGCTGACGCCAACGCTCCACTGTGCTGCATACAATGCCAAACAAATGGAGGTCCACATTCTCAATCAGCCCGTTCTCCACAAGAGCTGGAAGAAACTCGCTGACCGGTATCATCCCCTTTACGGGATCGATCCAGCGGACCAGTGCCTCAGCCTTGGTTACCTTCCCGGTTTTTAAATCTACCTTTGGCTGAAGGTACAGCTTAAAATCGCCGTGCTCCAGAGCCGGTTTGATCTCCTGCTCCAGGTCAAAATAGTGCAGATTCAGATCATGGTATGTCATGGAGTATATTTCAAAATGAGAGTTGCGGTATGTTCTCTCCGGGCACTCAGCCCGGCACACATCGGCATTGTACTGGGCCGTATAGAAGTCGGTCGAATCGTCTTCCAGCGGGTAGATGCCTAATCCGATAAACACCTGTCCAAATCCCTCATCATCCTTCATATCCCGTATCATATGGCTGAAATCGGTGACGTACTGGACGATCGTGCTGTAATCGTGAGGCACCTTCACCAGCATATTGTAATAATCGAGATAGAGATGGGCCGCGTATTCCTCTTCCCCGATCCAATCCTGAATGGCTTCATAGACTCTTTCAAGCAGCCGATCCCCGGCCTCCCGTCCAAACAGCCGGTTAAAAATGCGAAAACGTTTGATTTTGAGGCTGATTAGAACGTAATCGGCCGGATTTTGCCTGCAAATCTCTTCATATTTCTCTTTTATCCATTGTTCATCATGAATCGCTTCCATCTTTCCAGTACCTCAGTATTTTATATAACCGAAATAGGGCCTTGATAGTTCATTTTAGCATTTATTACGTAATTAGACAATAGAAAACCTCGTTTTATCACGTAACTCAGAATTACCGGGTTACGAAAGTCTTATAGAAGTCGTCTTGTAATAGATATGCTTTTAAAATGATTGATGAAGATCAAGAAGATGGTTTTGTAGCGGTTTTCCGCAGTTTGGGCAGTTTATTTTCCTGAAAATGGACGGAATCGTCGGATAGTTGTCTTCCGTGCCGCTGTAGTATATCGCTTCGGCCTCGACCATGGGTATAATGATATACAGATTATGTATTTTAAGATAGAATCAGTAGCTGGGAATATCATTATTTTATTGACGAAGGAGAAATAACAGTTGAAAATTCAGTCCACTTCAATTATTATTAGTTAATATAACGACATTTTAACATATTATGTCATATCCATATAGCGGATAAAAAACAGGGAAATTATATGCGGATACTATAATGTAGTACGGGTGTATTCTTAACAGTGGACTTAATAATGAGGGGATTTATGAAAAGGGGAAGTATCTTTAATCGTTTTCTGTTATTGATTATTATAGTTATCATTATTCCGATGATCTTAATTTATGCAGTATCGTCCTCTGTATTGATTGCTAATCTCCATAATAACTACAATGATACAGTGAATGCGGCTGCTTATTCTGCATCCAGATCAATAAGAGATGTTGTCCGAAGTGTGATTGACACTTCTGTCTCAGTGGTAGGTAATGTAAAGATTAGGGAATTCCTTACCTGTGACAAAGAAAATGATAATTATCTTGAACTTCATCGTTCCGCCAAAAACTCTGTAGAAACTTACTATGTTAATAACAACTATATTTCTCATATTCAAATAATGTCCATACAGGAGGACCGTAATTTATCTACAGATTCAAAAAATGTTTACTCCTTTAAGGAAGAGGAGAAGGAAAGGATGAAGGAGTCTCAGGGAACCTGGTTTTGGACCCATGAGAGTAATGGTAAAGTTTCTATATACCGCATTATGCGCAATGTGAATAATGTGTCGGAGAAATTGGGATATATTAAAATTGTTCTTAACGAAGAGAGTATAGAGCGAAAACTTCTCACCAATGATTCCAGAATTAAATTTAATTATTTTCTTTTAGATATGGATTCTGGAGAACTCGTTATGTCTTCAGATATTCAGCTGGATGATATGGTAAAGGAAATTTTTCGGGGAAATCAGAAGCGTATAAAACAAGATTCCGGTTTTGTGCTGCAAAAGGATAATCAATATGTAGTATTTACAGAGCTGGGAATCAAATCATTGACATTGATTACTGTTGCAAAGGACCAAAGCATGTATTATACCATGATGAAGTATGGCATCATTCTGCTTTTTATTATTCTTTTTACCATAGCAGCAGGATTATATGCGGGGATATATAGGAAGCATATTGCTGTTCCGCTGATGACCTTGAGCAGTCATATGAAGCAAATAAATCCAGAGAGCGGTGTCCCCCTGCAGGTAGATGTGGAAGCCGAAGGAGAAGTGAAGGAACTGGTCGACACCTTCAATGCTATGTCAAACCAACTGAATTATTTATACGAAACCAATTATAAAAATGAATTAAAACTCAGAGATGCCAATCTGCTGCTTTTGAATAGTGAGATGAATCCCCATTTTTTGTATAATGTATTGGATTCGGTCAGATGGATGGTTGAAATGGATCAAAAAGAAGCTGCTACTGGAATGATACAGAATTTGTCAGAGATGTTCCGACTGTCGCTGGAACTATCGGAAAGCAGTGTTATTTCTTTGGGCAAGGAATTGGAACATCTGGAGAAGTATGTATCCATAGAAAAATACCGGTTTGGAGATAAGATTCGTATTCAGATGAATATTCAGGATAACATCCAGCATATTCAGGTGATAAAGTTTATTCTGCAGCCGTTGATTGAAAATGCACTGGTACATGGAATCTCTAAGTTCAGTGGTTATGGGAATGTTCTGGTGTCAGTGTATCTGTCCGGGGATGAACTTGTGTATGATGTGCGTGATGATGGATGCGGTGCGGATCCAGAGAGAATACAGCAGATTTTGAACAGTACTTTAATCAAGCAGAATAGTCTGGAGGGATTTGCTCTGGAAAATATCCAGGCAAGGCTGCACCTGAGGTATGGGGAGGAATATGGTATTGTCTATCGTCCAAGAGAAGGGGGCGGAAGTATCTTTATCGTGAAACAGCCAGTAGTAACATAAGGAGGTTTGAGGGGGATATGCTGAAAGTTTTGATTGTAGATGATGAGTATATAGTCAGACGTGGACTACGAAAAATAGTTCCGTGGGAGAAATTGGAAGTAGTGATTGCAGGAGAAGCAGAGTGTGTAGATGATGCAGTCGATATAGCCTTTAAAGTTTATCCAGATATTGTTATCTGTGATATACGCCTTCCGGGAGGGGAAGGATTTGTTTTAATTGATGAGATTAGAAAGATTGTGCCTTGGGTTCAGTTTATAATGATAACTGCACATTCAGACAAGCAGTATATGCTCAAGGCTATCTATATGGGGGTCTGTGATTATCTTTTTAAACCTGCAAAGGTTGAAGACATAAAAGAAGCAGTGATGCGTGCTCGTGAAAAGGTAACAGCATATCATAATAAAATGAAAAAAGACCAGAGTTATCAGAAGTTTATTCAGGAAAACCTGGATGTATTAAGGGAAAATTTTCTCCGAAATCTACTGCTCGAAACAGCACAGGAGGAAAAGGCCCTGGAAGACGGAAGCGCCTTAAAGCTCTATTTAAAAGGTCCCTATTACAGAGTGCTAAGACTGACTGTAAAAGCTGAAGAATTGTATGAGGCAGAACAACTGGTTTCCTCTTTCCTGGAGCCATGGTCCCCTGCTATTGTGCAGCCTGAAGATAATGAACGTAATTTTGCTGTACTGCTGAACAGCAGCGATGAGAACGACGAAAAGATAATTTTGGAACAACTTTCATCAGTCCGGATAGAGCAGATACAGATATCTGCAATTTGTGATAAATTGTCTGATCTGGCAAAAGAATACAGACTGTTGCAGGGCGTAAAGCAGGTTGGCATGGAGCAGGGACATCATCAGATGGGGCAGTCTGACACAGAATTACAGCAGATAAAGGAGACTTTATATGAGGCAGTCAAATATCATGATTCCATGGAGGAGATTAAAAGGCTGTTTCATCAGTATATGATATGTGCGAAGGAGAAAGAAGTTCCTGAAGAGGAGATTGTTATACAGAGCCGGAATATGGTTGATACAATCCGTATACTTACGGGGGTTCCTGGAGGCAGGAGAGAAGTGGAAGCAAATCTGCATGAAATATATCAGGAGTTTTCTGATCTGTGCAATCAGGTACAGGAAGGGAAGAAATACCTGCTTGATGATATCTCTGGAAAGGCATTATATTTCATCAAAAAAAGATATATGGAGGATCTGTCACTGGAACAGATAGCGGCAGAACTTTTTATGTCTTCATCCTATTTAAGCAGAATTATTAAAGAACGTACTGGCCATGGTTTTGGATATTGGCTGAATTACTATCGGATAGAAGCAGCCAAAAAAAAATTGTCTAATCCGGAAAAAAGTATTGAGGAGGTAGCCAGTGAATGCGGATATCACTCTTATCGAATTTTTTCAGAGAATTTTAGAAAATATACAGGAAAAACGGCATCCACATGGAGGCTGGATAAACAATAAAAAACGGAATCCTGTTTTGCCTGGGGCAGAACAGGATTTATTTTTCTTTTTTTAAAGAAAATCATCCTGCTAAGGTTGGGAGAAATGATTTAGTAGGCAAGATGGAGATAAAAAATGTGAAAATGCATAAGAACAAGCGATTTTCAATCTCATATTCGGTGGTTTATAATAAACATGTAAATTAATTATCACAAACGCGTTTGTATGATGCAGGGGTTAAAAAGAATGGAGGAGAAAGATGGGGAGAAAAAGAAAATGGCTGACGTTAGCATTGTCGGCAGCAGCAGTGGGGCTGGTTGGATGCAGTACAGTAAATGAAAATCCAACAAAGGCAAATGAGACTGTACAGACAGAATCACAGAACTCCGGAACCGGAAACAAGGCAGAAACGGAGCATGAACCAGTTACACTAACAATTGTACATGAGCATAGTGAAGAAGCAGCAGAAAATATTCCTAGCAGTGCAGCCTTTCGGTATTGTCTGAATAAGTATAAAGAGGACCATCCGTGGGTTACTTTGGAAGAAACCATTATTTCCAATTCAGATATTCAGGATAAGTATTTGTCTATGATCGCAGCGGATGAACTTCCAGACATTACATATGTAAAATATACATGGTTGGATAGTACAGCAGGAACAGGGATGCTGGCAGATCTGACGGATTATATCAATCCGGATGATTACTATGACGGATTGGCTTCCACGACCTTTAACGATAAAGTTTATGGAATGCCTAATAAGTTTTCTGTTTACAATCTGCTCTGTTATAATACTAAGCTTTGGGAAGACGCCGGTTATGAGGAGGGGCCATCAAGCTTTGAAGAATTGTTGAAAGCCGATGAAGCCTTTAATCAGATGGGGATTGATACTATTTCTCTTGGGAATACAGCAAAATGGTTTGCTGTATCGTATTTCACAGATGCATTGGCTTATAACTATTGTGGAGAAGATTGGGTAAATAAGATTATTGCTGGTGACAGCAGCGTAAAGTGGACGGATGAGCCTTTTATCAAGGCCATGAAGGCAACACAGGATATGAAAGAACTATTTAATGCGGATTTTAATATGACAGATGATATTTCTGCAGCAACTATGTATATGCAGGGAAAGGCAGCTTCTCATGTAGTGGGAGGCTGGGGAATTACTACTTTACAGGGATTAAGTGAAGAATATCCCGACGTCTGGGATAATACCAGAGTGATTCTGCTTCCTCCAGCCAATGGAGCGGAGGGAACACTGATTAATGCCTGCGGAGCGGCTGTCGGGGTCAGCTCACGTCTGGAGGCACCAGGGAAAGAGGCTGAATTACAGGCGGCAATTGAGTTTTGCCAATATATCAGCAGTCAGGATTATGCAGCCTATTGTTCTGAGCACGGAACTACAACACCTGTCAAAACGGAATACGACTGGACGGATTTAGGACAGCCATTTGTAGATATGTCGGAAATAATCAATAATACACCCAAAACAGGGTTAAATTTTAATGATTATATTAATGATACCGTGAAGATGGCGATTCAAAATGAAACACAGAGTGTTTTGGCTGGAGCTACAACACCTGAAGCGGCTGCGGCGAATATTCAGGCCATTCAGGAGCAGGTATTTTCACAGTAACAGGTAGATAAGAGGGGCAGGGAGGCTGTAAATAGCATCTCTGCCCTCATAAAAAGGGGGGATGGGATATGAGCAAATCAAAAGGAGATTGTCTGCAGCCGGGAAGAGGTGTGACTGCAATCTATTTGCTTCCAAGCCTGCTGGTTTATCTGTTGGTTTTTATTTTACCGGTAGTCTTGATTATTATTATGAGTTTTTTTAAATTCTCCAGCATTAAAAGCTTTACTTTTGTAGGGCTTGCTAATTATAAAAACCTGCTGTCTGATCCAAATGTTTTCCTTGCATTAAAAAATAACATTTTTCTTGTTCTTGTCTGCCTGGTAGGACAATTGGGAATTGCTTTCTTATTGGCTTGTATGCTTAACTCTAAGCGAGTAAAAGGAGGGGGAGTTTACCGTACAATCATTTATTTTCCAGTGACTCTTTCTGCTGTAGTAATTGGCTATGTATGGCAGTTTATTTACGATTATAACTATGGATTGATTACCTATTTTATGAATGCGGTAGGATATGGTGATGCGGTAACACCTTTGCTTGCACAAGTGGATTATGTAATGTGGTATGTGTGTATTCCTATGATTTGGCAGTATGTAGGATTCCATCTGGTGATTATGTTAAGTGCGATGACGGCCATTGACAAGGAGATTCTTGAGGTTTCGGAGATTGATGGATGCAACAGCATACAGAAAGCAAGATATATAATTATGCCATTGATAAAACCTACGTTAATTATTTGTGTATTTCTATGTATTTCAGCAAATATGAAGGCATTCGACCACATTATGACGTTGACCAATGGCGGACCAGGCTACGCATCAAATGTTCTGGCATTATATGCGTATAATGTATCATTCCAACAGTTTAATATGGGGTATGGAAGCGCGGTTTCTGTGTTCATCCTGGTGGTAACAGCTGTTTTATTTGTGATATCACGGGTGCCGGCCATGGTCAGCAGAAGGAGGGAACAACATGGAAAGAACTGAGCGTGTAAGTAAAAAGAAGATACATGGCCTGTTTAACTTTTTTCTCAATGCAGTGCCTGCCCTATATGCATTTACATGCATTTTTCCGGTAGTGTGGCTTTTTTATACAACATTTAAGACTCAACAGGAGTTTTCCATTGATGTGTTGGTTCTGCCAGAATCCTGGACTAATCTGTCTAACTATTCTTATGTTCTTACTCAGATGCCAGTCCTGCGGGCGATGTTTAATACATTAAGAATAACTGCAATAGTTATATTCTGTGTATTGATGTTCTCTTTTATTAACGGCTATTTTCTGGCCAGGTTTAAATTTAAAGGGAGCAGAGGGCTTTCTATATTGTACATGAGTAACCTGTTGGTACCGATTCATGCAATTCTTGTACCAGTTTATATTATTTTTGTAAAATTAGGATTGTCTAATCACTGGTATTCTACAATTTTGCCCTGTATTTGTATGGAACTCACAACCTCCATTTTTCTGGTACGCAGTTATGTGGATACAATACCCAGGGAGCTGGAGGAAGCTGCAAGCATCGATGGAAGCAGTTTTACGAGAACACTACTATTAATTATACTGCCGCTTATTAAACCAGTAGTAGTAACCTGCGGTATTATCAGTTTTTTTCATGTGTGGAATGAATTTCCTTTTTCATTGATTTTATTTAGTAATGAGAAGGATTATACATTACCTCTAATGCTGATGCGGTTTAAAGGCGAATATTTTACTGATTATCCCAGAGTAATGACGTCACTTTTTGTATCTATCATACCTGCTCTTGTAATCTATTCCCTGTTTTCGAAACAGATTATTAAGGGGATGATGGCAGGGGCAATCAAAGGATAAGGAGGAAAAAATGGAACGGATGGAAAGAAGGTGGTCTTGTTTTACCAGCGCGGATATACAGACCATCGCTGATGCAACTCCGGTGGAAAAATATACTTCTACATGGCTCTCAGGAGGGGAATATATGCCTCCATTTGCTGAAAAAATGACTGGTAAAAATATAAAACTTTGCCTGGAACATGGCCGAAGTTATACCTATCGTTTTCTGGACACTCATACCCTGCAGTGGAAAAGAGATGGAGAGGAATGGAGAGAAGAATACTGTGATGTATTAAAAGCACCTGGAAATGATGAGATTTATCTGGTTCAACATTATTGCAGAGGGTCTGTACCTCCCCGTGCTCATACTCTGGTGGTGGATCTGGATAAAGGGTTATGCACAATCTGTATTGCAAGAGTAGGAAATGCAGCATCTGCAAGAGAGGTACAGAGCGAGTTCCTGTTTGGAATTCTTGACGGATACGAGGATACTGGAGAGAGGCACGGTTACACCGAGGATTTGGTGGGAACTTCAATTTTGTGGACTTATCATGAAAAAGAGAAAGCGAAGGTTAAGCACATTTATACGGCTCCTTTATACTACACTTATGTGATGACATCAGAGGAGAATAAATGCTGGGTCGCATCAAATCCCGCCGACTATATAAGGATTAATGATCATATGTATGTATTTGTGTTCAGAGAAGAACGTCAGGCGGGAGTGCAGGGATTTTTCCTGATTAATCTTACATTACTGCATGATGTGGGTTCTTTCTTCGGAATCCAGGCCCACGGTATGGAATGCTGTACCTTTGGAGCGAAAGGAGATCTGGCATCTCCCTATGCAGTAGAGCTGTGTAGAGGGAATAGATAATAGTGTAATAATGGGAGGGGGAAAATAAGTTGGAAAATAAAGGGGGACTTTTTCAAATTGCAGATCGGGGAACTGATCTGGTGGTGTTAGGCGTTCTGTGGTTAATAACTTCACTTCCAATCATTACAATTGGAACTTCCAGTACCGCATTGTATTATGCCGTATCAAAATCGGTGCGTTTCGGGGAAGGAAAACCGGTTAAAGAGTATTTTCATGCATGGAAAGCCAATGCTGTGCAGGGCTGTATGTCAACGTTGATCTATTTACTGACAGCAGGAGCTGCGATATCGGTGGCTATGGTATCGGGAGAAAATTGGCTTGTCATTATTCCGATATTAGCAGCAGGTACTGCAATCTATTATTTTCCCGTCTTATCCAGATTTACCTTGTCAACGATACAATGTTTTCAGGTATCTGTTTTCCTGATGGTAAGGTATCCAGTACAAACGGGGTGCCTTTTGATTACCTTTGTTTTAAGCGTAGCAGTAACTGCGATTTTCCCATTTTTATTGCCGGTATTATTTTCATTTTATACATATTACTCTACTTTTTTTATTGAAAAAATATTCAGAGAATATATGAACCCGAAAAAAATTGAATGCGGAGCATGGTATTTTGAATAGGGACAGTTAAAGAATGGAGGTGTTTCCTTTATAGGGGGCATTTCCATTTTTTTGATGTGTATTGATTCAGATGAGCAAATAAGAGAGTAAGATAATTACAAAATAACTAAATAATAAGTTGAAACAGAGACAGATGGGAGAGAAAATCGCAGACTGCATTTTACAATCAATCATTATCGGCTGATAAATAGAGGATTGTTAAAAACAATCAGACCTGATATGATAAATTCAGTATATTACATCATATTTTGGAGGGGGAAGTATGCTGTCATTCGTTCGCAGATTCAATATCAGCCTGTTTAAGAAAATAATCACGCTCTTTTTAATCGTTCTGGCGCCTATTTTTATTCTGGGCATCTATATCCGCAACTGGGGGGCCAATACTGTGCGGGAAGAATTGTCAAAGTCATCAACGGCCCAAATAGAATTCTATTTAAACCAGCTTGAGGATGAAATCGAACGGCTCAAGATACTGCAGTATTCGTGCCTGAACGACGAGCATCTTAATCGCCTTGCAGTGCAGTACAGCATTATGAGTCCGTACGATATTGTCAGCAATATGAGGCAGCTTCAGGCGCGTCTTATGACGATCGTGTACAGCAGCAGCTATGTGGAAAATGTCAGTGCACACATCTTTTCCATTGATAAGACCGTATCGTCAGACCGGGGGGTGGATGAAATAGACCCGAAGGTTTATGAACGGATCAAGGCCGCAGCCGGACTTAAGGGAGCACAGATTATCCGGTATGAGGACGGATTATATCTTACGACTGCCTATCCTTTGGACAATTCGGGCCAGAACAGTAACTATGTGATAGAAGTGAAACTGAATCCGGAGGTATTTAAAGAGGATTTAAAGCAGTTCAATATCTATCCGGACAGCGGCTCCTTTTTAATTGATCTGACGAATTCGAATGAGATTGCCATGGCAAGCACCGGAAGATCCCTGCAGCCCCACGATATATTGAGCGATTTTGCCATATCCGGTAAAAGCGGTACCGATCTGGGTAAAATTGATGATTACCGCTACTACTCGGTGTATGCGAGGTCGGACTATTTAAGCCTGCTGCTGCTTCGATATCTGCCGGAGAATCTGGTGTTCACGCCAATGCAGAATTTTACCAGCTGGATATGGATCTTCATCCTTGCCTCGATATCGGTAATCATTGTTTTCACGCTGTTTATGCATCGCTTCATCAATAAACCGATCAAAAATCTGGTAGCAGTCTTTCGCCAGGTGGAAAAGGGGAATCTGCAGATCAGTCTGAATCCGGAGGACGTCAGATCCACGGAATTTGCTTATTTATACACCAGATTCAATAAAATGGTTGAGAGCTTAAATATGCTGATCGATCAGGCATATAAGCAGAAAATTCTGACTCAGCGCGCGGAACTGAAGCAGCTTCAGGCGCAGATCAAACCCCATTTTCTGTATAACAGTTTCTTTATCATCAATACAATGGCACAAATGGGGGATGAAAATCTGGTAGAGTTCACAAATCATCTGGGGGAGTATTACCGCTACCTTACCAGAAATTCCACGGACATTATTCCTCTTTGTGAGGAGGTGGAGCATGCGCGCACTTATACCAGCATTCAAACCATGCGTTTTTCAAAGAATCTCGAAGTGGATTTCAGTCCATGCCCGGAAGAATTCGAACAATATCCGGTCCCGCGGCTTATCATACAGCCGCTGATCGAAAATGCCTTTGAACATGCGGTCGATAAGAGGATGAAGGACCGGATCATCTCCATCTCCTTTGAGATATGTCAGGACAGGCTGCATATTATTGTCGAAGACAACGGCAAAAGCCTGACAGATGAAACGCTGGCAGAACTGCAAAAACGACTGGCAGTCCAATCGGATGATGTGGAGGTCACTGCACTGCTGAATATTAACAGACGTTTACAGTTACAGTACGATGAAGCCAGCGGTGTGCTGCTTAAACGCAGCTCATTGGGAGGACTGCGGGCAGAGCTTGTATTGGGAGTGAGGAGGGGGTAGTATGTACCGGCTATTAATTGCAGATGATGAGGAAATTATTGTAAATGGGCTATATGACATTTTCTCCAATCTGGAGAATTTAGAACTGGATGTGTATAAGGCGTATTCGGGTGAGGAGGCAATCCAGTGGCTGGGGCGGACCAGGATCGATATTGCTCTGACCGACATCAATATGCCGGAGATCGATGGCCTGCAGCTTCTGGATGAGATCAAGAAACGCTGGTCCTGGTGCCGCGTGATTTTCCTGACGGGACACAGTGAATTTAACTATGCGTATAAGGCGATTCAATACAGTAACGTAAGATACTTATTAAAGACGGAGGGATATGACAAGATTATAAAGACCGTGGAAAGCGTTGTTCAGGAGCTGAAAGATGAGAATCAAACGAATGAGATGATTCAAAACGCCAAAGATCAGATTAATCTTGCTCAGGATTTGTTTTGCCAGAAGTATTTTTATGCATTGCTTAACAGTGATCGTTCTTTAAAAATCAATACGGAAGAATTCGAACGGCTCTTTATCCATTTGAAAGCAGACGAACCGGTGATGCTGGTTTTGGGAGAAATACTGACGCTGCCCAAGTCGATTGATTTCTGGGAGAAAAATCAGATCATGTATTCGATCAAACAACTGCTTGTCAGATATTTTTCCATGCACGTTGACAGTCTTGCTGTCCCGCTGAAGGATGATAAAATTGCTGTTTTTGTCCAGCCGCGAAAGACACAGCCATTTTCGGATCGTGATGACGGCAGTATGAGCGTTTTCCTGAAGGGAACGCTTGAGATCGTTCAGTCGGCCTGTCGGGAGAAGCTGGATGCCCCAGTGAATTTTGCGTTGGCAGAAAGGCCATGCGGGTGGAAGGAAATTGCAGAGAAGTATGTATCTCTGATGGACTTACTTAGCCACCATATCAGTCATGATGTGGAAACCATTCTTGACGAAAGGGATTTTCGGAAGCAGAGGCAGAACTTCGTTCCGGTTCAGGACGCAAAAGCTGACCATGCGGCGGCTGAGTTGCAGGGTTTATTATTCCGCAAAGACTTAAGCGATTTATATCACTCCATAGAAACCGGGGAAGAGCAGGACTATTTTGAGTCCTTAAAAAAATGGCTGGTGCCCCTTGGCGAAATACAGGATAAAAATGATGGTATTGCATTGGAGGCATACCAGACGATTATCACCTTCTTCCTTTCCTGTATGAACCGTTCCCAGCTGGCATCTCAGTTTTCCGAATTTTACAATATAAATAAACTGCAGGACAGTGAAAGCTATGGCACCTGGAAGGAGGCGGCCGATCATCTTCTGGAATTATTTCATAAGCTTTTTGATTTACAGAAAGAAGAGCAGTGCAAGCGTACACATGAGATCATAGCATTTGTGCAGCAGTATATTGAAGGCCATTTGTCGGAAGATTTATCCCTGACGAGCCTGTCTGAAAAAACATATTTAAATTCCTCCTATCTCTCCCGGCTCTATCATCAGACGACCGGCCATAAGCTTTCCAGCTTTATAGAGAATGCGCGGATAAAAAGGGCGAAGGAATTACTTGAAAATCCGTATGAAAAAATTTACGAAATTGCAAGAAAGGTTGGCTATGATACCGCCGCCTCCTTTACACGCCTGTTTAAAAAAGCGGAAGGTATGTCGCCCCAGGAATACCGGGATACGTTTCACTCTGCGAAAAGACATGAGAGTTAAAACGCAGATGTAAAAATATGTGAAGACGAGAAAAAATATAGTAAAGATGTGTTAAGAAAATCAAAAGTTGCTTGTAGAAAACGACTAAAAATACGGGTATAATAAGGGTGCAAATTGGTGATAAATCATAAAACAAGGAGGGCTATATGAGAAAACGTATTTTTAGTACTGGTATATCTGCTGTATTGATCGGCAGTATGCTGCTGACTGCCTGCGGGGGAAATAATTCGGGCGGTTCGTCATCTTCTGCAAGTGCAGCAGGTGAAACGAGTACTGCAGCGGCAGGGGACAGCTCCGCTGCTGCGGAGAGCGCGGATCCGTTTGGAAAGTATGATCCACCGATCAGTATGACATTTGCACGTACGGTGGATAATGATTTGAATGACAATATTCTGCCTAAGACTCCGGGGGAGACCATCGACAGCAACAGGTGGCTGGACTTGTATTCCGATGATCTGGGGATTGACATCAGTTATGCCTGGACGGTCAGAGGCGGTCTTAACGATGATGCCTATACACAGAAATTGAATGTTACCATTGCCTCTGGTGATTTGCCGGATGTTCTGATTGTAAACCGTACACAGCTGAAGCAGCTGGCAGAATCGGACATGATAGCAGATATGACAGAGTTTTATGACCAGTATGCCAGTGAACTGACGAGAGAGGTTTATAATTCGGAAGGACCTGGTATCCTGCAGTCGGCTACCTTTGACGGCCATTTGATGGCAGTCCCCTATGCAGATGCATCGGTGGAGAGTACACATTATCTCTGGATCCGCCAGGATTGGCTGGATAAGTTACAATTAGAACCACCTAAGACGATGCAGGATTTACAGAACATTGCTGAGGCGTTTACCACACGCGATCCTGATGGAAATGGAAAAGATGACACGTATGCAATGGCAGTTACAAAGGATTTATACAGCGGCGCCATGGGCACAGAAGGCTTTTTCGCAGGTTACCATTCTTATCCCAATATGTGGGTGAAGACAGACGATGGGACATTGGCGTGGGGCAGTGTGCTTCCGGAAACCAAGGACGCATTAAAGGCTCTGGCAGATATGTATGCGGCTGGAGAGCTTGACCCGGAATTCGGTATTAAGGATGGGGCAAAGGTCGCAGAGACGATAGCGGCCGGAAAAGTGGGAATTGATTTTGGTGAGCAGTGGAACCCGATGTATCCGCTGATCAGCAATTACCAAAATGATCCGGAGGCCGACTGGGTTGGATATCCGATCGTATCGGCCGATGATACGCTTCCGAAGGTTCCGCAGAAATTCCGTACCCAGTGGTATTATGCAGTCCGCAAAGACTATGAGAATCCGGAAGCGGTTGTTAAGTTAATCAATATGCATCTGGAGAAAAACTGGGGCGAGGACAATGACTTTAATCACTATTACATGCCGGTAGAAAATGGAGCGGTAGGCGTATGGAAGTTCTCTCCGGTTGCACCGGCTCCGACGAATAAAAACCTCGAGGCGTTTAATGAAATCGAAAAGGCGCGTAAGCTGGGAGATATGAGCATTTTAGAGGGTGAGCCTGCAGTTATTCAGACCAATCTGGAAGCTTATTACAATGGCGATACGACTCAGTGGGGCTGGGATAAGATATACGGAGAAAATGGAGTCTTCCATGCTCTGAATGGTTATATTGAGAACGGTCAGGTGATGAGAGAAGAGTTTGTAGGCGCGCCTACACCGACGATGGTAGATAAACAATCCTCTTTAAAGACGATGGAACTGGAAATGTTTGTCCGCATTATTATGGGAGATGTTTCCATAGATGAATTTGATAAATTCGTTGAAAACTGGAATGCTCTTGGCGGAGCTGATATGACAGCGGAAGTCAACGAATGGTACCAGTCCGTTAAAAACTAGAAAAGAGATTACGAGAGGAGAGGTTTCATAAAAACTTTTCCTCTCGTTTTTTAAACAGGAAAGAGAGGGTTTCTATGAAAAGCAGAAGAAAGCGGGAACTGCCGCTGCATCTGATGATTTTACCAAGTGTAATTATGCTCATTTGTTTCAGCTATTTGCCGATGGGAGGCATTATCATTGCTTTCCAGAAATTTATACCGGCGAAGGGGCTGTTTGGAGATCAGAAATGGATTGGCTTCGATAACTTTATCTATTTGTTCAAACTGCCTAATTTCACCAGCGTGCTGTGGAATACTCTGTTTATCGCAGTCATGAAAATAATTTTCGGACTTTTAATTCCGATTGTAGTCGCTATTCTCATCAATGAGGTGAGACATAATTCCTTGAAAAAAGGCATTCAGACGGCTATCTATCTGCCTCACTTTTTATCATGGGTGGTATTAGGCGGCATCTTTATCGATATACTTGCGCCGGGAGACGGACTCGTCAATCAGGTTATCAAAGCGCTGGGCGGCCAGCCGATCTTCTTTTTAGGCGATAATAAATGGTTCCCGTTTACGCTGATCGTAACGGAGACCTGGAAGTCCTTTGGATATGGAACTATTGTATATCTGGCGGCAATCACCGGCATAGATTTAAGCTTATATGAAGCAGCCCAGGTTGACGGGGCTAACCGCTGGAAGCAGATCTGGCATATTACGCTTCCCGGCATGCGCATGGTGATTGTGCTGTTAATGGTGCTGAGCCTTGGCAACGTGCTGAATGCGGGATTCGACCAGGTGTTTAATATGTACAGCCCGCCTGTATATGCCAGCGGTGATATTATTGACACCTTCGTTTACCGGATCGGCATGCTGGAGGCACAGTTTGGCGTTGCAACGGCGGTGGGACTGTTTAAATCGGTGATATCTCTGACTTTAATCTCAGTTTCCTACTGGTTTGCCTATAAGTTTGCAGACTATCAGCTGTTTTAGGAAAGGAGCAGTCTATGAAAAGCAAGAAGAAGTTTAAGTGGTTTCCAATATTAAATACGGCATTTCTGCTCGTACTGGCTCTGATCTGTGTGATTCCCCTGATCCATGTGGCGGCAGTTTCCTTCAGCTCCAGCGCGGCGGCTTCGGCCGGAACCGTATCGCTGTGGCCTAAGGAGTTTACCTTAAATTCGTATTCCTTCGTTGCAAAGCGTCCCGCCTTCTGGCGCTCCATGAGAGTTTCCGTTATACGAATTATAATGGGCGGGGGCTTAAGCCTGTTACTGACAATTACGGCTGCCTATCCATTATCCCAGCCGAAGGGAAGCTTTCGGTTCAGAACCGTTTACGCCTGGTTTTTCTTTGTCACAATGATATTTAATGCCGGTTTAATTCCGTGGTACATGGTAATCAGACAGTTTGGCCTTCTGGACAGTATTTGGGCTTTGATTCTTCCTAGCGCCGTACCTGTTTTCAGTGTGATTCTCCTGCTCAACTTTTTCCGTGAAGTTCCGAGAGAACTGGCGGAGGCGGCATTTATAGACGGAGCAGGGCATTGGCGCACCCTTTGGACGATCTATGTACCGCTGTCCAAACCGGCTCTGGCCACACTCCTGCTGTTCTCTCTGGTGGCAAACTGGAACAGCTGGTTTGACGGACTGATTCTTATGAACAATCCTGACAATTATCCGCTGCAGACTTACATACAAACCATTGCGGTTCAGCGTTCGTTCAGTATGATGACGAGAGAAGAGATCCAGCAGATGGCTACAATATCAGACAGGACTCTTCGTTCTGCACAGATATTTTTAGGATCACTGCCAATCGTCATGGTGTATCCGTTCCTTCAGAAATACTTTGTGAAAGGAATTGTATTGGGAGGTGTGAAGGGATGAGTATGAAAAAACAGGCGTTTAATCCCTATCTGCCTTCCTGGGAATATATTCCGGACGGTGAACCCCATGTGTTCGGGGACCGTGTTTATGTGTACGGATCCCACGACCGTTTTAATGGATTTGCCTATTGTTTAAATGATTATGTATGCTATTCCGCGCCGTCGGACGATTTAGGCAATTGGAGATATGAAGGCGTTATCTATGAAAAGACCAGCGATCCGGTAAACCGGGAGGGCAGCATGTGCCTGTATGCTCCGGACGTTGTCAGGGGCGCAGATGGAAGATACTATCTGTATTATGTTCTCGATAAAGTTCCGTTTGTATCGGTGGCTGTCAGTGATACACCCGCAGGAAAATACAGCTTCTATGGATATGTACACGATGCAGACGGGAGACGTCTGGGGGAACGGGACAGCGATCAGCCCCAATTTGATCCGGCAGTCCTGATGGAGGACGGCAGCGTCTATCTCTATACGGGATTTTGCGGCCCCGGCGATCAGTCGAGGAAAGGCGCCATGGCGACCGTGCTTGGGCCGGATATGGTGACCATAACGGAGGAACCGGTCATCATAGTTCCCGGAAACTGTTACAGTGCCGGAACTGATTTTGAGGGACATGAGTTCTTTGAGGGTCCTTCAATCAGAAAGAATGGAGATACGTATTATTTTGTCTATTCTTCGAGTAAAATGCATGAATTGTGTTATGCGGTCAGCCGGTATCCAACGAAAGAATATGTGTATGGCGGAGTCATTGTCAGCAATTGCGATGGTAACATCACGCACCAGAAGCCGGCCGGCCTTCCTGCGTATGTTCCAGGCAACAATCACGGCGGGATGGCAGAAATAAGAGGACAGTGGTATATCTTTTACCACAGGCATACAAACGGAACTAATTTCAGCCGCCAGGGCTGCGCTGAGCCGATTCAGATCGGGGAAGATGGTTCCATACAGCAGGTCGAGATGACCTCATGCGGTTTAAATGGAGGCCCACTGGCCGGGAAGGGAGAGTATCCGGCATATATTGCCTGTAATCTATTTTCTAAAACAATGGATAACAATCACTTGCTCCACCATGCAGGCTGGATCGACGGAAAATATGCCAGAATCACACAGGATGGACGGGATGGCGATGAAGAGACCGGATACATCGCCAATATGCAGGATTCCACAATCGCAGGATTCAAGTATTTTGACTGCAGCGGTATTACGAGGATTTCGCTGAAAACAAGAGGCTATGGCAGCGGTTATTTTGAAGTGAAAACCAGATGGGATGGTGAGTGCCTGGGTACGATTCCGGCAGGCTATTCCAACGTATGGGTGGAAAATTCTGCTGAGATTACGATTCCGGATGGTGTCCATGCGCTGTATTTCGAATTCAAAGGCGAGGGCGGGATCAGTCTGGCTTCCTTCTCTTTAGAATAGCAGGCTGCGAGAGGGGCAGAGAGCAGGAGGACAATGAAAGAAACGAGAGAAACGCGCCTGTGGTGGACGGATATACCTGATCCTGATGTGGTCCGGGCAGGTGATACGTATTACATGACGAGCACGACGATGCATTTTACGCCGGGCTGTCCTGTTATGAGATCGCGGGACCTGATTCATTGGGAAATTGTTAATTACGTGTATGATGTTTTGGAAAACAGCGATGAGATGTCTTTAAGGAATGGAAAACACGACTATGGGAGAGGTTCCTGGGCAAGCTGTATCAGACATAACGGCCATACCTGGTATGTTGTGTTTACGGCATATAATTCCAATAAAACATATATTTTTCAGACCGGGAGCATCGAAGACGGGCCATGGGAGAGATACACGCTTCCCGGCATTTACCACGATATGTCCCTGCTGTTTGATGATGACTGCAGAGTCTATATGGTATACGGCAGCGGGACAATCCGTGTGATGGAATTAACCTCTGATGCGAAGGCGGTTAAGGCAGATGGCATGAATCAGGTGATTATTCCGAGTGCCGATGTGGGAGGAACAGGCGGCCTTCCTGCCGAAGGGGCGCATATTTATAAACGGAATGGCATGTATTATATATTTCTGATTGCGTGGCCTCCTGCGGACCGCTCTTCCGGAAGGAGAATGGAGCTGTGCTACCGCTCAGACAGAATTGACGGCGTGTATGAGGGAAGAGTGGTTCTGGACAGCGATATGGGATTTCATAACAGAGGAGTTGCACAGGGCGGAATCTTTGAAACGGAAGATGGTAAATGGTATGCGCTGCTGTTTCAGGATCACGGTTCGGCAGGCAGGATACCGGTGCTTGTTCCGGTATCCTGGGAGGACGGCTGGCCGGTGTTTGGAGACTGTGGACGGCTGTCTGATATAAATACAGTGAATCCTAAGGCTTTTTGCAGAATTGATGTTGTCCAATCCGATGGGTTTGATGATCAGACAGCACTGGGACTGTGGTGGCAGTGGAATCATAATTGTGATGACCGCTTCTGGTCGCTGAGTGAAAGACCGGGCTGGCTTAAATTAATAAACGGTACGATTTGCGATAACCTGTCCAATGCGCACAACACATTGACACAGAGGACCTTTGGGCCTGTCTGTTCCGGTCGTGTGCTGCTTGATACATCGGAGATGAAGGCGGGAGATTTCGCTGGCCTTGGAGCTTTCCAGGATCAGTATGGATACGTCGGCGTCATGAAGACGGAGGCTTCGGCTACGGTGATCATGGCGATGGCGGAGCCGGAACCGTTTGAACCTTCCAGGATGCACTATGAGACCGGAAAGCCGGAGGTGATTGTGGAAAGCACAGTGCTGCAGCAGAGCGAAATATATCTCCGCGTTGACTTTGATTTTCGGGATATGGCGGATACCGCAGAGTTTTATTACAGCCTGGACTGCAGCAACTGGAACCGGATCGGCAGCCAGTTAAAGATGTCCTACCGCCTGACCCATTTTGTGGGGTACCGATTTGCGCTGTTTAGCTATGCGACGAAGGTAACCGGCGGTTCCGCTTATTTTGACTGCTTTGAGGTGTCCTGAATTAGAAAAAAGGAGAAAACATGAAGAAAGCACAAATTATCATTGATCGTTATTTTTTAACAGGGGATGTTGACAAAAGAATATACGGTTCGTTCCTTGAGCAGCTGGGGCGTGCTGTATATGGGGGAATCTATCAGGAAGGAAATGTGAATTCCGACGCGCATGGCTTCCGCCAGGATACCCTGGAGCTGGTAAAGGAGCTTAGAGTGCCCATTGTGCGCTATCCAGGCGGAAACTTTGTATCAGGGTTTCACTGGGAGGACAGTGTAGGACCGAAAGCACAGCGGCCGGCAAGGACAGAGCTGGCCTGGAAGGTGATCGAGACGAATGAATTCGGTTTAAATGAGTTTGCAGACTGGTCAAAAAAAGCGGGAAGCGATATGATGATGGCCGTCAATCTTGGCACAAGAGGGCCGGAGGATGCGAAAAATCTACTGGAATACTGTAATTTTGAAGGCGGCACTTATTACAGCGATCTCCGCAGGACTCACGGCTATGCAGAGCCGCATAACATTAAGGTATGGTGTCTGGGCAATGAAATGGATGGAAAATGGCAGATGGGCCACAAAACAGCGGAAGAGTATGGAAGGATCGCTTCAGAGACTTCCAGGCTGATGAAATGGCTGGATCCGGGCATCGAGACCATAGCCTGCGGCAGCTCCGGCCTGGCAATGCCTACATTCGGAGACTGGGAATATCAGGTCCTGGATGAGTGCTATGACGAGGTGGATTATCTCTCCCTCCATCAGTATTTTGGAAATCACAGCAATAATACGCCGGATTTCCTTGCAAGTTCGAAGGGAATGGATGAGTTTATCACTGGAGTGGTATCCCTCTGTGACGCGGTGAAGGCAAAAAAACATGCAAAGAAGAGCATTCACTTATCTTTTGACGAATGGAATGTATGGTACCACAGCAATGAACAGGATAAAAAGATCAAACCATGGGACAAAGCGCCTCATCAGCTTGAAGATGTATATAACTTTGAAGATGCCCTCTTAGTGGGAAGCATGCTGATTACCCTTTTGAGCCATGCGGACAGAATCAAAATTGCGTGCATGGCTCAGCTGGTGAATGTCATCGCGCCTATCATGACATCGGACACAGGGGCCTGGAGGCAGACGATCTTTTATCCATATATGCATGCCAGCATTTACGGGAAAGGAACCGTGTTGCTGACTCAGATTAAGGCTCCTTTCTATGAAAGCCGGAACTATGGAGAGGTATCTATCCTGGATAGTGTCTGCATCTGGGATCAGGAGGCGGATGCACTTACAATTTTTGCAGTGAATAAAGATTTAGAGGAGGATGCAGAAATTGAGTGCGATTTGCGCCAGTTTGAGGGATACCAGGTAAAAGAGCATCTCGTGCTGACTCATGATGATCTGAAGGCGGAGAACACGGAACTGGCGCCTGATACAGTAAAACCGGTGCATTCGGCTGCTTCCAGAGTGGAAAATGGTATATTTACTTCGGTGCTTGGCAGACATAGCTGAAACGTAGTGCGGCTGGAAAAATAAATACAGAATAAAAAATCATGACTATGTAATGTCATGTTCCCTGTGATACAATGTCATAGGGTGATAAAATATGAAGATCGAACGCTTAATTGGAATTATTACAATCCTGCTGCAGCAGGACAAAGTGACCGCTCCGGAGCTGGCGGCGCGTTTTGAGGTTTCGAGAAGAACCATCAACAGGGATATTGAAGCGATCTGTAAAGCCGGGATTCCCCTGATCACGATTCAGGGATTTGACGGAGGCATCTCCATCTCAGACAGCTATAAGATAGACAAGACGCTCTTTACGCAGGATGAACTGCAGACCATTTTAACTGGTTTAAAAGGCATTGACAGCGTATCCCCAGGCACATACCTGAGTGGAATTATGGAAAAGCTGTCGAGCAGGGAACGGCAGATTGTCGTTGACGATACCATGGTGATTGACCTTGCGTCCCATTACCACGACGCTTTGACACACAAAATCGGCCTGATTAAAAAAGCAGTCCGGTGCAGGTGCATGATCTCTTTCCAGTACTACAGTGAAAATGGGGAAAGCCAGCGCAGAATTGAGGCATACCGGCTGATTTTTAAATGGTCCTCGTGGTACGTTTTTGGATTCTGTCACAGCAGAAACGATTACCGTCTCTTTAAGCTGAACCGCCTATGGGACTTGTCCGTCCTGGAGGAACACTTTGTTCCGCGCGAGATTCCGGAGAAACGGCTGGATTTTGATGCTTACTTTTCCTCCCATACGATTCGCTTGAAGGCGATATTTACAGAAACGGAAAGACACCGTCTGATTGACGAATACGGTAGGGACAGCTACGTGCCTTGCGAGAGCGGGGGACTGCTGTTCGAATGGGATTTTGCGGGCTATCAGAACATGCGGCAGTGGATTCTCAGCTTTGGCGATCAGGTGCGCGTGTTGGAACCGGAAGAACTGAGGACGGATATCCGACGGCAGTCTGAAAATATTTTGCAGAGATACCGGGAGACATGACCCATAGCTGTCATGTTCCCTCTGCTATAATGGAAATCAAAAAGGAGATTTTATGATGATTGAATCCAGATGCGGTATCCTGTGCAGTTCGTGCGGTTATAAGGAGGAAATGGGATGTAAAGGCTGCGTACATATTGATAAGCCATTTTGGGGTGACGGATGTCCGGTAAAAACCTGCTGCGAGACCCGGGAGCATGAGCATTGCGGCCAGTGCGGGGACTTTCCCTGTGAGCTGCTGAAGCAGTTTGCATATGATGAAGCGCAGGGAGACGGCGGCAGGCGGATTGAACAGTGCAGGTGCTGGAACCAGGGAAGGTAAATGTTACATTCATGAAAGAAAATAGATGCAGACGTAAGAGCGGACGAGTCTGTCCTCTTAATCTTACGCCTGCATTTTATTATTACTCTGACAATTTCTACTTAGAAATTAATTGTGATATGTTACCGTGAAAGCGCGGACAATTTCGCGTCTTCCACATACACACCATCCACCTTTTCCTGCTCTGCAAAGGAGATCACCTGGCTTACATTTCCCTGAATCATAACGCCGAAAATCTGAATGCCATGATCCTTCACATAGGAAGCCAGTTCTTCGTAATATTCCTGGCTGATCCCGTTTACATCGGCCATGGCTGTTAAAAACTGCGGCCTGTCAGACATATACTGCAGCATGGAAGTGAAATGCTGTTCCCAGATTTCTTCCAGTGCTTCTCCGTCGTTCAGTTCTCTGGCCGTCGTTGGCCTCAGATATGGATACGTTTCTTCCGGATAGACGCCTGCTTCTGAGAATACACCTGTTCCAGCGGGATCAAATCCGGCGACGTTCATGTTATACCCTGGTTCGCTGCACGTTACGGCTGCATAGGTGATATCCAGATTGCCCTGATCGGCCACCCACTGGCGGTACAGACTGCTGAAGGCATCCAGGGACATGGGGGCGTCAAATGTGATATAGGCGGCGGCCCAGGAGGAGGAAGGAAGCTCTTCCAGCTGCTCTAGCTGGCTGTCGATTTCCTTCTGTGGCTGCTGATACACATCGTTTCCAGCCTCATCCGTCGTGCAGAAGGTTTCTAATTTTCGGCCAAATGCATTCATAGGAGGAAAATGCCAGTACGTCTCCAGTACAGATCCTGTCCGGTTTAAAATATTAGAATAGTAACCGGTCAGGGAAGATTCGCTGCCCGCCATTTTCCCCCGCACGATTCTGCCGGAAAACGTTTCTTCGCGACCGTGGAAGAGATTGCTCTGGCGTATCTCCACATGATAGCTGCCCGGAAAGCCGGGGACCGCCTTGGCCCAATTCGTCGTATAGCCAGGAGAGTGCAGCTCGGTAAATACCGCCGCATCAATAAAAAACTGACCGTCTCCGCCATACGTCTCCTGATAACCGCGGTTCGGATTATAGAAAATACGGCTGCATATGGGGCCGGAGAGCAGAACCAGGACAGCCGCTGCCAGAAAAGAAATCAAAATGCTTTTCAGCAATTTCCGGTTCACCGTCTTTTTAATTCCCCTGATCTCATTTTCATCACTTTCAGTCATGAGTTCCTGAAGTCCCGGGCAGCTGTCATCGATCTGCGCCAGGGTGTATTCTTCCAGAAGCTCGAATTTCTCAAGCTCCTCCTCTACGAATTTTATCTCTTCCAAAGAGGCTGTTCCTTCTTTGTATCGCTGAAACACTTCCTTAAATGTCATACATTTCCTCCTTCAGACTTATTTTCAACTGCTTGCGTGCCCGGCAAAGCGCTGTCTTTACCGCACCTGGCTTCTGGCCGGTCAGAGCTGCTATTTCTTTAATGTTGTAGTTTAAAAAGTAAAACATAAAGATGGCTTCCCTGTATCTGGGCGGAAGGCCTAAAACAGCGCGGTAGAGTTCCCTGGCCTCTTCACCTTTCAGCATCTGCTCCCAAACGATGTCGGAAGACCCGCTCAAAGGCGGCGGCTCCGTCAGTTCAGGCAGAAGCCGTGCATCCTTGCGCAGCCGGTCATAAAACAGGTTTCTGCTTACTTTAAACAGCCAGAACTTTACATTCTGCCGCTGGCCTTCCAGGGAGAGCAGCGCTTTATAAAATGTCTCGCTGGTCAGATCCTCGGCCATATGGACATTGCCGCACAGGGAAAGCGTATATAAGTAAACCTCATGGTAATAAGTAAGATAAATATTTTCCAGCGTCTCGTTCTTCACCGCGGCCCCCCTTTCTTTATTTTCCTTATCATCCTATAAACGTTTGTGATAAAGAAAGGTTACACGAAAAATACTTTTTTATCAACTGTCTGGTTTGTGATTGCGAAAGGTTCTCATGTACAGACAATAGACATCCGTGCGGTCTTATGGTAATATATGGTTAGTATATACTAACTTGCGTTCCGCAGCAAAAACTGGAAAGGACAAATAAAGAAATGACAGCAAATCTTGGAGTTGTACAGGAAACTATGTTGATCCCCCTGGTAATTAAGGCCAATGAGACCCTTCGACAGAACGCCAGGATCAGAGATGAAAAAGCAGTGGAAATCATGAAACAGCTGCAAATGGACACAGAAAAATACGATAAATTTATGAGTCATGAGGGCGTCGTGGCCAGAACCATCATGTTTGATCAGGCGCTAAAGCAATTTTTGGAAAAATATCCGGAGGCGGTTTGCGTGAATCTGGGCTGCGGCCTGGACGCGAGATTTTACCGTGTTGATAACGGAAGAATCCTGTGGTATGACATTGATCTGCCGGATGCGATGACGGTGAGAAAGCAGTTTTTTACGGAAAGTGACAGGGTTCATCAGATTGCAGACTCTATCCTGAAGGCGGATTGGACCCAGGCTGTTGAAACGGGGAGACCTTTGATTTTTATTATTGAAGGAGTGCTGATGTATTTTAGCCAGGAACAGGTGAAGACACTGCTTTCCATACTCGCCGGTGCATTTCCTGAATTTGTGCTGCTGGCGGAATTGATGCCGCCAATGGCTGTAAAGCAGGCCAAACATCATGATACCTTAAAGAGTACCAATGCTACTTTCCGTTGGGGCACCAAGTCGGGAAAAGAGCTGGAGGCGCTGTGTCCCGGACTGACCTTGCTGCGGGAAAACAGCTTTAATGATGTGATGAAGACTTATACATTTCGCGGATGGCTGTTTGGCTCCCTGCCTAAACTGAAGGAGTGCAACGACAGACTGGCTGTTTATCAATATAAAAGACGAGATGCATAAAGGCGCATGAAGCCTGTAACCGGCTTTTTATATCCGGATGTGCTGTGTGACAGAAAGAAAGGCGGGATCAATATGGCAAAGAAGAAAGAGAATGTATTTCTGGCAGAGATGGCACCGTTCCTCTCTAAACGCTATGAAGGTGAAAAAGCGGCATCGATAATGGCAATGGCGTGGAAACGGTACCGGGAGATCTGTGAAGAAAACGCACAGGAGCCAAAGGCCATGTATATGCATACGAGAGAACGTATTTATCCGGGGATAGCGGCCTTTGATGCGCTGACTGCCAACGGAGAAGCGAGAGAGCAGGCTGCGGATTTCATCGAGGATTATATGCATGGAGAAGCCGGCGCATGGCGGATATGCTTCATAAGCTGATGAAGATACCCGGATGCTGCAGGCTCGTTCCAAAGTTTTTCAAATCCATGACCCGCTCGAATTTCGGTCCGAAGGCAGGCTTTCAGGCGGTTTACTATGAGACAACAAATAAGGTACTGAGATTCGACATGATAAAGTGTCCATATTTCGATATCTGTAAAGCCTATGGCTGTGAGGAGATTGTAAGGGCATACTGCCATGCGGATGATATATGCTATGGCAGCATGCATCTCAGGCTTGAATGGGGAAGAACCCAGACGATGGGAGACGGAGGGACCTGCTGTGATTTTAAGATTACAGTAAAAAATATGTGATTTTCTGGGGCTTGAGTTCCTGCAGCTTTTCCAGCTCGTCCCTCGCCTTATTTTTGCACTTTCAACTGCGCCCTCCACGGCACGTCCGGCTCCGGAGATGCCAGTGAGATAGAAAAAGTTATATCCAAGCTTTGCTTTGTCTAAACGGTGGATCTGCTTTATAACATCCTCGGCCCTTATTCAAATGACGGGACAAAATAACAATAGAATAAAGAGTCCGCCAAGCGGGACCCGCTGTCCTCTGGAGCTTTTGTTTCATGGGACGAACGATTCTTTGAAATAAGAAATGCAGGCTGATTGTCATTCAGTCTGCATTTCTGTATTGATAGCCGCGGAAAAAGGGGCCTTGCTGCCGGATTTGTTCAAATAATCGGATCCCCAGCTGCACATAGCCTCCAAAACCGGTAAGATCGTTTCCCCAAAAGGAGTGAGCTGATACTCCACCTTTGGGGGAATAACAGGATAGACGGTGCGGCTTAACAAACCGTCCGTTTCCAGCTCGCGCAGCTGCTGGGTCAGCATTTTCGGTGTCGCCTGTGGAATCAGGCGGTGAAGCTCGCTGAAGCGGAGGGCGCCTTCCACCAGATGAAAGAGTATCAGGGCCTTATATTTTCCTCCGATCAACTCAAGCGTGGCCTCAACAGGACAATGGTAAGTGCTGGGACATTTCATGAGAAAGCTCCTTTCTATCGATTCCTTTCATACGGATAGGCAGTATCTTTTTGGGTACTACATACCCTAAAAGTACATACTTGTTTAAAGGAAAATCAGTGTTATAATTATAGCTGAAGTTGATGAAAACATCAACCCACTGCATGCAGCTATATCACATAGATCATATAGAAGATGAAAGGAAAGGAGCGTTTTACATATGAATTTTTTAGACAACGCGAAGAAACGGTATTCGGTCAGGAGCTATAAGTCTCAGAAGGTGGAGCAGGAAAAACTGGATTTGATTCTGGAGGCGGCCCGCGTTGCACCGACAGCGGCGAACCTGCAGCCGGTGCGGCTGATTGTCGTACAGGAAAAGGAGGGCCTGGCGAAAATTGAAAAGGCCGCCAACATTTACAATGCACCTCTGGCTGTTATCGTGTGCGCCGACCACAGCACAGCGTGGACCCGTCCGTTTGATAAGAAGCAGACTGGAGATATCGATGCCTCTATTCTCACCGATCACATGATGCTGCAGGCTTCAGAATTAGGACTGGGAACTGTCTGGGTATGCTATTTTAAGCCGGATATTCTTTCACAGGAATTCAACCTTCCTGAGAACCTGGAACCGGTAAATATCCTTGCGATTGGATATGCTGATGAAGAACCGGCGGATCCGGACAGACATGGGAAGACACGGATTCCGTTGGAGACGCTGGTCGCATACGAGAAAATTTAGTTACTAACTTTATAAAAATACGCGCTGTGTACAGCGGAGCCATTGCTGTTTGTCAGCAGGGGTACCACATAATACACAGCGCGTCTTTTTTTACTCTAATATTTTATCGTTGTCCGTAAGCAGACCGTATATCAGAAGTATCCACCGAGATTACTGTTTCTCACTGAAATAAATATAACTTCCGGCACTCACGAGGAAGGTTTTTCCGTCTATCACAACTTCGGCGTCCACCGGTGTTGTGATCTCGTAGCGCCAGAGTGAATCCTGCTTCTTCCACCGGGAGATAATCCGGCCATGCCTCGTGTCGAGAGAGGCCTCAAGCCAGTCGAGACGTACATCGGGGGAGGGGGCGATCCGGACTTTACTGTATCCCGGAAATCCCTCTGCCGGGGTAATTCCCGCCGCGCAGCAGTATACCCAGTCTGCCACAGCACCGTAGGCATAGTGATTGAAGGAATTCATGTTCCTGCTCCAGAAATCCCCGTTTTCCATAATTCCATCCCAGTGTTCCCAGACGGTGGTGGCCCCCTTTGTTACCGGATACAGCCAGGACGGATACTGTTCACGCAGCAGCAGGGAGTAAGCCAGATCCGTATGGCCGTAATCGCTTAGCACGTGCAGGAGGTAGGGCGTTCCGACGAAGCCTGTCTGGAGCTTCGTTCCGCATTCTCTTATCATCAGTGCAAGCTGATCCGCCGCGGCCTGGCAGTCTTCGGCCAGATGAAAATGGGCGGCAAGGACACATTCTGTCTGTGTCTTGTAAGTCGGATAGGCCCTGCGGAAAGCGGATATAATGTTTTGAAGGAGCGCTTCATACGCTGCCATGTCTTTTCCCAGAACGAGTCCGGCCTTAATTACCAGGGAAGCCGAATGCGCGTAAAATGCGGAGGCAATGAAGTCTTCTCTGGAGGATCCCTTATAGCTGCCGGTTGGGGCATCGAGTCCCAGCCAGTCCCCGTAGTGGACACCGCCGGTCCACAGATATTCTGTCGTGGTATGCGCCGTGATATAATCTACCCATTTTCTCATAGACTCAAACTGGCGGGAGAGAATCTCTGTATTTCCATATGCCAATGCCTGCCCACGGACAGATGCGACTGCGTCGCCCAGGCGGCGCTGGCGGGCTGTGACTAACCAGATCCGGGATTACGTGGCCCATAGCCGTCCTCCCTGGTCGGCAGCCAGATCGCCAGCCATTTCGTGAAGAATTTTCGGTATCATAGTTCAGGCTGCGGTGCGCACAAATACCTGGGCGTCTCCGGTCCAGCCGAGGCGTTCATCCCTCTGCGGGCAGTCGGTAGGGACGTCGACAAAATTCCCCTTCTGCCCCCAGATGATGTTGTCAAAGAGACGGTTTAAGAGAGGATTGGAACAGCTCAAGCGTCCCGTTCGCTTCATCTGGGAGTGGAGGACCACCGCCGTGAAATTTTCCGGTTTCGCCGCACCGGGACCTCCGGGAAATGCATCGATCCGAATATAGCGAAAACCAAAAAAGGTCAGGCGCGGATGGCAGCTCTGTTGTCCATCACGGCATGTACAGCAGTATTCCGCCCTGGCGCTGCGGTAATTTTCCGTATAAAAACAGCCAGCTTTATCCAGAACCTCTGCGTGGGAAAGCCGGATTTCTTCCCCGGCTTTGGCATTTACGCTGATTTCCACGTAACCGGTGATTTCCTGCCCGAAGTCTGCCACAACTTCGCCTTTGGGAGTCGTAAAGATGCGGGCCGCCGCAATCCGTTCCTGCTCGCGGATTTCTTCGCCCTGCTGTTCGATCAGCGTTTCATATGGCCCGTCAAAGGTCTCGGCTGTCCCGGAGCATGGAGGGATAAAGGAAGCGTCGTAAATCTCTCCGTCATAGATCTCAGAGAATCGGACCGCACTTTCGGAAACGGACCAGCTTTTATCTGAGACGATAAAGCTGCGCTGTCCGTCCTCATAGGTGATTTCCAACTGTGCCAGCAGCCCCATGGGGCGGGCGGCCAGGCCCTTCTGGAAGTCCGATGCGGTAAATCCGGGCATGGGACTGTGATACCAGCCCTTTCCGACGGTGACAGTCAGACGGTTCTCCGCCCTGAGTAAATCCGTCACATCATACTCCTGATACTGAAGCCGTTTGTAGTAGGTCGTCCATCCGGGAGCCAGCACAAACTGGCCTATCCTGCGGCCGTTAAGTGCAGCTTCATATACACCCAGCGCGGTGATAAAGAGACGGGCCTGTTTTACAGTCCGTGACAACGCAAAATCTGTGGAAAATACGGGGGCCGCATTTCCGAAATCGTTGGCTGGCCTGAGCCATTTTGCTTTCCAATCCATAATGAATTCCTCCTGCTTGTGTTTGTCTTGACTTCTAGGATACCAGATTGTAATATGAATAAAAAGAACTGTTTCAGACTAAAATGGGGGGTGAATTTAACCTGTTATGAGAGAACGGAATACAATTGAACTGAAAGGACTGACAGCGGAGCGGGAGGACAAGATTGTGGTCATGCCTTTCTGCCAGCAGGACGTGGAGATGCATGACCACGATTTTTTTGAACTGGCCTATATTACAGGAGGCAGCGCGCTGCATACGATCCGTGATGCGGACGGAGAGGTGAGATCCGGGGAGGTGAAGGCCGGAGACTATTTTATCATCGATTACGGCAGCAGGCACAGCTACAGGGAATGCAGGGATTTTACTCTGATTAACTGCCTGTTTCTGCCTGAGATGATTGACGATACACTGGCGGACTGCCGGTCCTTTGAAGAAGTGCTGCGGGTGTCCCTGATCCGTTACTATAAATGGTGCTTCGGGCAGCCCTCTGCGAATCGGGTGTTCCATGATGAGGAGGGGAGTATTTTGTCATTGATCCTGGGAATTCAGGAGGAATACCAGGAGAAAAAAGTGGGATACACAGAGGTATTCCGGTGCCGGCTGACCGAGATTCTGATTCTGACCATACGGAAAATCGTCTGTGACAACAAAAAGGATGACAGGAAGAGACAGCCGCGAAGCACGGCAGTGCTGGAAGCGATCCGGTATCTGGATAAAAATTACAGGGAAAAGGCCGTACTGAAGCAATTTTGCCTGGAATACCATTACAGCCAGCAGTATATCAGCCGGAAATTCCGTCAGGAGACGGAGATGACAGCGCTGGAATACCTGCAGAAGATCCGGATTGAGAAGTGCTGTGAGCTGCTGGCCGGCAGTGATCTGTGCATTCAGGAGGCCGCGCGGTCTGTAGGGTATGAGGATGTAAAATTTTTCTGCACGCTGTTTAAAAGGACCTTGAACATGACGCCTGGGGAGTACAGGAAAACAGCTGCCGCCGCAATGCGGTACTGATTTTACGGTTTGATTCCCTGCAGCATCAGCCAGATTCTCATTATCAGTTTTGGCGGTGTCACCTTCGAGAAAAGGCAGGTGAGTTTTACAGGGAGACCATAGATGGAAATATCTTTTCCCTTCTTTGCATCAGACAGCGCTTTGGCTGCAACAACATCGGGAGTAACCATGCCCGAAAAATTGTTGGTAGCCCGATCCGCTCCGATGGTACCGCGATCAAAAAGACCCGTTTTCATCCATCCAGGGCAGACTGCGATCGCGGTAATTCCCTTGTTTTTCAATTCCACATTCAGCGCCCTGGTGTAATTGGAGACAAATGCCTTTGTTGAACTATAAATATTCTGATAGGGCAGCGGAAAGAAGGAGGCCTGAGACGCAATGTTGATAATATGACTTCCCTTCTTCATATATGGAATACAAATCAGACCTAACGCAACGACTGCACTGACATTTAAATCGATCATATTCAAAGATTCGTCAACAGTAATGTCGTCATAGGAACAGAACTTTGCATAGCCTGTGTTATTGATCAGATATGTTATATGGATACGTTCCTCGAGAAAAAGCTTTTCAATGACTGAGAAACTGGTTCTGTCAGAGAGAACCAGTGAGAAGACGCGAACCCTGTTTCCAAATTCGCTGATTAGCTGATCGAGTTTTTCCTTATTGCGTGCGATCGCCCATATTTCAGAGATCGTCCCATCCTCTGTGAGAAGCTTAACGAATTCTTTCCCCAATCCACTGTGTGCACCCGTTACGACTGCGATTTGCTTTCTGTTCATAATATCTCCTTTCATGTTTACATGTTTAAAAATATAAACGCGTTTTCTGAAATATAACGCCTGTTATTCAGGCGTTGTATTCATGTCGTCTTCCATTGAATTTAACAGATTTCGCAGCTGTTTTACTGCTGGATCCATACAAAGGCGGTAGAGACGTTCTTTCCCGCATTTCGTCACAGTCACCAGCCCGCTGTCCAGCAAAAGCTTTAAGTGATGAGAAACGGCCGGCCTCGACAGGGACAACTGATCGGTCAGCTCATTTACGGTCATTTTCTTATGATCGAATAACAGCATAAGGATTTGTTGTCTGTTTTCATCCTGCAGCATCGTAAATACAGGAATACATTCGGACAAAATAGTCATAGTTCTTTTGCTCATCGTGTCCTCCACGTGTTTATATGTTTAAACGTATTATAGAACAGACAGAAATGTTTGTCAAGGGAATGACGTTTTTTAAATATCCGTTACAGAGCCGTCGAAAGCCAGCTGTGCAGAGATACTTCGTTGCTTTGGAGGAAATTTTTCTGTGATATGATCAACCAGTTCAATTCCAATACCGGGAGTGTCGGGAATAATTATGTATCCGCCATCCTCCTGAAACGGTTCTATGGTCATCTCAGATTCGTTTCCCTGGTGGTAAAAAGACGGGAACTCCTGTATTGCAAAATTGGGAATCGCTGCATCAAGCTGCAGACAAGCCGCAGTGGAAACCGGCCCCAGCGGATTATGCGGGACGATTTTTACATAGTTAGCCTCTGCCATAGATGCTACTTTTTTACAGGGGGTCAGACCGCCTAACGCACACACATCAGGGCGTACATACTTTGCCGCTTTTCGTTGAAATGCATGTTCAAACTCCTGAATGTTAATAAAACGTTCTCCTGTAGCAATCGGGATATCAATTCGTGCAGCGATATCCGCCATTGCTTCCATGTTATCCGGAGC
>NZ_JBKVCZ010000076.1:0-32560 GCF_046966825.1 Hungatella sp.
GCTCACGTCACAGCCCGACATGCCCGCCATCACAACGCTCAGCATCACCCGTTCCAGAAGAAATCCGCCGAAACCGTCGGCCTTCCAGAACACCACCTTCGATACCACATAGATCAGGGAACTGATCACCAGAGTGTTCTTATATCCGATCCTGTCGGCCACTACGCCCCACGGCATCTCCAGGGCGATGCACAGGGCAAGCGATATGCTCTCAATTAAAGTTATTTCAAACACGGTAACTCCCGCCGCCTGCCGGTAGAGCGTGGCGATCGGTCCGTAAAACACCATTCCCTGCAGGAGGGAAATCCCATACATCAGACAGATATTTCTTTTTATCTTCATACTTTCTGCTCCATTTTCATCGATTTCACAAATTTCATAACCCGGCGCCCGTTTTACGGTACGCAAAATAAGCCCTGTGATCTACAGTGCCAAAACGCATGGTAGTTCTGAAACTGTTATTTTCTACGTGGGATTGTATGGATTAAAAAAAGAATAGGTTTTCATAAAGGACCTCCGTGGCAGGCCGTTCCTCTGATTGATGATAAAACGGCTGCTGCAGGGTAAGAATTATCAGCCTGCGTTTTTTTAGTATACCATATTCATTAGATACTGTAAAGGAACAGCCCCCATACAAAAAAGAGGATACGGAAAACCATAACTCTTTCCATACCATCTCTTTTGTCTGATCCGTTTCGAGTAACAGCGCCTCACGACAGCTCTTCAAAATACGCTTCAATATATTTCATGGCTCCGCCCACTGCCGCGGCTTCCATGCCGTATCGGCTGTTCTTCAAATAAACGGTGTCCTGCTCGAACATATTATAGCCGGCCATTTTCTGGCTTAAGTCAATCATATACGGTTTTAAATACTGGCCGATGTATCCTCCCAGTATGATGTCGCAGTCAAAGGCCATCCGCAGATTCGTCACCGATATTGCCAGATAGCTTAAATAGGAATCCCATATATCCTGTATGGCATCGTCGCCGTCTTCCAGTTTCTGGAAAAACAGCTCCAGGCTGTCATCCGTGTGATCCGACAGCACTCTGGCCGAGCAGTACGCATCCATGCAGCCCTTTTTTCCGCAGTAACACATTTTTCCTTCCGGCGCTATGACCATATGGCCGAATTCCGCACTCTTAAAATTGTCCCCCGCATAGATCTCCCTGTTCACGTAAATCGCACCGCCTACGGAGTTGCTTAAGGACAGATAAACCGCGTCACGGTCCCGGTGGACAAATTCCGCCAGTGCCGCGCTGTTGGCGTCATTTTCAAAGGATACCGGATATTGGATAAACTGGCTGACCACCTGAAATTTCACGTTGTCCAGATGCAGTACGTGGGAACGGACGATCAGTTCCCGGCTCTGGTCGATTACTCCCGGTATGGAGATGCCGACTCCCAGGATCTTATCCGGCGCGGCGCCCATGTCTTCCAGGAAACAATCCAGCTCCTCCGCCAATGCCTGGTAGTAATCGAACGAATTTTCAAAATTCTTCTTGA
This sequence comes from Hungatella sp., assembly GCF_046966825.1. NCBI lineage: Bacteria > Bacillati > Bacillota > Clostridia > Lachnospirales > Lachnospiraceae > Hungatella > Hungatella sp. The sequence goes on from NZ_JBKVCZ010000076.1 coordinate 1,505, forward strand.
TGCGTCTCTTCCCCGTTATGGCTCCCTTCAAATCCAGCGCGACCATGCTGATATGGTTTAACGTAATATCCAGCCCCACCGCCATTTTCCATGCGGCTGTGATAGAAAGCGTCTTTGCCTTTCGGCCTCCAGTAGACTCATACTCTCCGATCTCCCCGACAATTCCGGCTTCGGTCAGTTCTTTCACATTCTGTAAGACCGTGGGCATACTGATCCCCAGTTCCGCAGCGATCTCCGGTTTGGACGTGCTGCCTTTATAGCGGATAAATTTTGCGATCTTGACTTTATTCAGCTTCTTCTTTTCTATCATGGAATCGTCTCCGATAATCTTCTTTTATGAATCGTTTTATATAAGTATTATACAAGAGAGGGCAGGGAAAGGCAAGACAATCCGGTTGTAAAGATTAGTAAGAAGGATCACTTCTTTCCTTCTGAAATTCTAAGCTGTTCATAGTGTTTGCAAATAATCCTTTCTTTAAATTACTTACTTTTTGTATGTAGGAATGATTTTCATAGCATATTACATTCTCATCCAGGAGATCTGCCATTCCATACTCAACTCCATGCTCAAGCCCCAAGGAATTACACGAGCCTGTCGCGAGCTGTTTCAAACATCTCTTTCACCGCATCATAAGCCATCTTTGGTCTGCGGTATTCATCCAGAATCCCTTTGTTATTGTGACATTTTGCGCGGGAAGCAAACCAGCCTCCTTCCTCGGTGACACGGCAGTCCGCGAACTGCCAGATAAAAATTCCAGTTATATTTTTATCATTCATATAGACATCTAAGCTATCCCGGATTAAATCAGCCTGCCTCTCTTCACTCCATTTACACCGGGATCGGTCACGGTACCCGTAGATAGCTCCCGCACCAACCTCACTTACAATGACAGGCTTTCCATCTCCGCCCGACTGTCTAATCCATTCAAGCTCCTGCTGATTTCGTTCTTCAATCGAACAATCCTGATACCAGCCGGAGTACATGTTAAAGGACACAATATCCGGCAGATCCAGGCAGATATCTGTAAAATGGCGGCAGGTCGCTGAGGTGACCGGACGCGTACCGTCCATGCTGCGTATCTGCTCATACTGTTTCTGATACATACGTCTGCCTTCTTTTGTTTCACTGGCACATTCATTTAAGATTCCCCAGATTACAATGGCGGGATGATTATAATGATTTTCTATCATCTCTCTGATACAGTCCCCGCATTGCTGTTCAAAGTTCGGATTCTGCATATTCTCCAGCGTCAGCCCTCTTGCATGATTCTCCTCCCATACCAGAATTCCCCGCTCGTCGCAAAGATCGAGAAATCTCTCATCATTCGGGTAATGGCACGTCCTGACAGCATTGGCCCCCATATCCTGCAGCAGATCCATATCATGAGTCATGAGCTGCAGCGGAATCGCACAGCCAACACCGCCATAATCCTCATGACGATTAAATCCAAGGAAATATACGCGTTCATGATTTAAATAGACTTCGGATCCCCGTATCTCCACAGTACGAAATCCTATACGTTCTATCAAATCATCCAAGGCGACGCCGTTCAGGCACACTACCGTCTCCAGCAGATAAAGTTCAGGGTTCTTTGGGGACCACGGCTTTACACAGTCGAATTCCCGTTCAAAAACAACGAATGCACGACCTCCGCCATGGATTTCTGCCCTTTCGCTCATAACATAACCGGCAAGAGTGCACCTTACCTCAACAGTCTGTCTCTCAGCAGATAAATTAACAACAGAAGCTTCTATTCTGGCATTCCATACTCCAGCTCTGATACTGGGGGTAAAATGAACGTGCTCTATGTATACGTCAGAAACGGTCTCCATCGAAACAGGACGGGTAATCCCTCCATAGGTATAATAATCATTGGGAATATGGAGCGCGGAATGTTCGCCAAACGTATTGTCCACCTCCACCCTGATCTGATGGACTCCAGCCGTAACGTTCTTTACCACTGTCGAAAATGGCGTATACGCATTATAATGGTGAATCACCTTCACACCGTCGAAGTATACATCCGCGGTATGACTAACGCCCTTGAAAACCAGACGGATATTTCCCCTCCTCTTACTGTAAATCTCTCTGCTGTAAATTCCTTTTCCACGATAGCCCGGAAAATCCGGATGCTGCTCCCAGCAGCCCGGAACCGCCATCTCATACACCTTATCTGTGCCAACCATGGAAAACCTCCAGATACCATCAAGCTCCTCTGTCTCTCTGACTCTGTGCCGCTCATATAACCTTACCATATCATATCTCCTCTGTTTATATGCTTCTGACCTCTGTACTTATCTATGGCTGTCACACTTTATTATCACATTTTCCATACTGATAGTTTCAATATCACTGCACTCCAACGTCTCCAAAGCTGTCAGCCGTATATTTTCAAGTTTAATTTCTCCCAGCTTATGCTCAGGAAGTCCTTTAATATGTATACCGATTCGATTATTCTTACCAGTTATATTCTTAATCGACAGATCGTGAAAATTGGAAGGCACCTTCGATTTCGGCATAACTGTACTATATTCATAAAACATGGTAATCTGTATGGCCTGATCTGACACATCATTAATTTCTATATCTTCATATCGGATATCCCTTGCGTACCCGCCGCGGCCCCGCATAGATTTGATTCGTATTCCCTGCATGGTTTTCCTTATCTTACAGTCGTGAACGTATACGTTTTCCACGCCACCGGACAGCGCACTTCCAATTGTGATAGCACCATGTCCTCCTGACATCCTGCATCCCCGTATTTCAATGTTTTCACATGGGCGTCCAACCCGCCAGCCGTCTTCATTAATCCCTGAATTGACCGCAATGCAATCATCTCCCGTATCAAACGTACAATTCTCTATCAGAACATTTCTGCAGGAATCCGGATTTAATCCGTCTGTATTAGGACCATGTGTGAAAACCTTTACATTGCGAATGATTACCTCCTCACAATATACCGGGTGCAGCGTCCACTGCGGACCGTCTGTGATCGTAAAATCTTCTAAAAGTACATTTCTGCAGTTAATTGTCTGCACAAAAGACGGGCGCAAAGCTGCCTCCTCTGTACCGTATACTCTATCTTCCACAGGAATACCGCGGTACTGTGCATAGCAGAGTTCTTCTGCCGCGCTTTGCTGAATATCCTTCCAGCCCCACCACGCCTGACCATTACCTGCCAGTGTGCCTGATCCGGTAATAGAGATATCCTCACAATTTTCCGCATAGATAAGAGGTGAATAATTGTAACATTCCGTTCCCTCCCAGCGGGTAAATACTACCGGAAGATAATCTTCAAAACTGTCACTGAAGGATATGACTGCATCTGTCTCCAGATGCAGATGTACATGGCTTTTCAAATGAATTTTCCCAGACTTCCAGATACCGGCGGGAATCAGAACCGTTCCCCCGCCATTTTTAGCGCAGGCGTCCACCGCCTCCTGTATATTGCATTTAAAGTTTCTGATATCAAACATTTCTATATGTTCCATTTTCCTTGCTGCTCCTCCCTATTTACTCACGAAGTTCCAACATCTGTCCCCCATGAACTTCATAAACAGTTCCATTGACTGAAATCCAGACACTACAGGCCGATGGATTATAAACTTTATCTGCATCAATAGTAAACTGCAGTAATCCGGCTGCTCTCATGTAATCTACGATCTCTATATTGGTTGCATACCAGATGCTGTCTTTGCAGGAAACCATCTGACAGAATCCCTCGATTACATTCCAGTTATCATCCCTTGCGAATTCATAGCTGTGCCCCCATACATACATGAGATAGAGGCGCTGAGTCTTCGTAAGTCCCAGAAATTTTCTGCCATTTTCCAGAAGATTATGACTATGGTGACAGGTAGCCTTCCATGTAAAATAGTCTTCCGGCATCGCAAAATCACCGGTTTCTTCCACCACTCTGCCATACTCCATGGCAATACGGGGAAGCAATGCCACTATTTCCTTGCTGTAGGAGCCGTTCGGATAGGACAGTCCTCTGACAGGATATCCGACTGCCCGTTCCAGTGACCGGCGATCCTCCAATATCTGAAGCGCCACCTGTTCTATGGGACATCTCGAAATGGTTGGATGAAGTACCGTATGACATGACACCTCATGTCCCTGATATATGGTTCTCCATTCTTCTGCACGTATCCTCTCCCGCCCGCCGTTCTTTTCTGTTATTCCTGAATTTAAATGAAAAGTCCCTCTAATTCCATACCGGTTAAAAATCTCAACCAATCGTTTGTCATCTATCCCACTATCATCGTAGCTCATTGTCAAAGCCTTGTGTTTTCCTCCCGGAAAACAGGTATAGATTTCTTTCAACATCATTTTTCCTCCGTTCGGTACTGCCCCGGTGATTTGCCAGTATATTTTTTAAATCTTCTCATAAACAGCTTGGCATCCTCATACCCCACCGCAATACTGATTTCCTTAACCTGCAGATTCGTCTCCCTGAGAAGTTTCTTTGCCTGCTCCATACGGATAATCGTTAAATAGTCAGAAGGGCTGATCTCCATAGTGTTTTTAAACTTGATCGCCAGCGTCACCCCGCTGACTCCCAGCTGTCCGGCCAATACACTCATGTTAAAATCCGGATCCTGATAGCTCTGTTTCATACACGCTATTGTTTCTGCAACAAAATCGGGCTTATGTTCTTCTTTCCTCTGACCGCGCGCCTGCATCAGTCTGCAGCTCACTTCCCATAAAACATCATGAAAATCCTTAAGTGTCAGGCACTGTGACAGGGTAAAAATATTATAGACATCCTCAAAATCTGTTTCGTCCATATTTAATTCTGTCACCACCATATGAATAATGTTATTGCAGAGCACACGAAAACTTAACAACGATTGTTTGCTGGATCTCAGACGCTCACAGATTTCCTGGATTACCAATCCGGTTTCTGCCTCATCCTCTGCTCTGATCCCATTTTTCAATCGATAAAGATATGTATCCGAAATTACCAGCTCCTGTTCCTTTAACGCTACATCACCAAAATAAATAATTCTGCTGTTGTCAACCAGCAGCCTTGTCGCATAGGCTGAATCCGCCTCCAAATACGCTTTGGCTACTTCTTTCAAGTCACAGTGAAAGCTGCTGACCGCCATGATAAACTCCTCACAGCAGCTTTTTCCAATGACAAATAACTGTCCGAACAGCTCCCGTAATCTATCTTCCATATCTCCAAATATAACAAAAAGTCCCTGATTGTTATGAATGAGGTGAATTCCATAACCATCTGCATCATAACAATCCGCTATAGTTCGAAGCATCAGTTCATGAGCTTCATTCTCATTGCTGTTTCCATGAATCCCCGTCAGCAGGACCGCATAATATGCCTGCTCTGCATTAATCGCCGCTGTTCTGGCCGCCGCAGCGATACTTTCCTCATCCCCATACTGGCCTCTTACAAGGTTGCTGATAAATTTTGTTCTGCGCAGCTGCATGCTTTCCTGATTCATTTCTTTGCTGCTTTCCACCAGAAGACGGATCCCGTTTTCCAGATTTTCCAGATTATACGCTTCCTCTGTCCCTAATAGAGTATTTATATTCTTCACCTTTTCAGACAGACTCCTGGCCAGAGCGACGAGGATCAGGGAAGTGGGAATACTGCATACAGCAAGTACCAGCAATATCCCCCACTGCCCCGCAACAATTTTATTCTGAAAAACCTGTTTAGACTGTACCGTGCAGTAAATGATTCCGCTCTCTCCCGTCAGCCATGTCACCAGATACTGATCTCTATCGACCATAACCTCAGACTGTCCGTCCTTCTGATTCTCCCAAAGCTTTGTCAGCAAATCTGTGTTTATGGACACTTCTCCTCTTGCAGCAATTGCCGTGTTCTTATGGAAAAGAAAGGTTTGTCTCATATCCGCCGCGTCACTGTACAGCAGTCTGTCATAATACGCGCTGCCAACAGCAAAAAGAACGGTACTGGTTCGCTTTGGCATCAGTGGTTTCGAATAGATTACAGCTTTATTTAAAACCTCCACCGATTTGATCATATAGCCTTCCGCCTTCTGCTCCGGCAAAACATTCAGGCTGCTTCTCACATCATACAGAAGGCCTCGCATCTCTTCCGGCCCATAGTTTTCCAGAATCAGACCTTCATCAATCAGCCGGTCCACAGAAATCGAAGTTGCATAGTTATACACATACTGATCTCCATGGTAGAAGAATAATATCTGATCAAAAAACTGACTTACCGCATTATACTGATACAGCATATTCCGCAGTTCAAAATTTTTCATGGGACTGCTGCGAAGTACAAATTCCACATTGCTTCCAGCTAAACTGAGTTGAGTCGCTATGTCGTCAATCGTCCTCATGTCATTTTCATGGCGGGAAGCAACTGCGCTTACAGAATCCTGATTCGACTTCTGAAAGTCATTGTAAATGGTATGATAATAAAAACGGTACAGATAGGTTCCCATAAGCAGTACAATAAACAGCACTACAGCACTGAATGATAATATATAGCTCCACAGGTTTTTATTTTTCAAATCATTTATGACTTTCTTCATCCGACTTCCCCCGTAATATTCTGACCAAACCAGGTATAGTCCCGCTGCTTAAGCAGCAGGACCCGCCTGTTTCCCTTATTTTATATCCATCTGATCTATAGCGTCCTGATATACCTTTAAATAATCGTTGATTTTCATCCCGTCAAACATGGAAACAAATGCATTCCAGCTGTCGTCCGTAATTCCTTCCGAGATAAATCTTGCCATGTACTCCTTCACGGCATTGTCAATATCTGTCTCTATCAGCAGGCAGTTTTGATGCTGTTCTGATGTAAGCGGTGCCATTCCCAGGTAATCATCAGAATACTTCTGAATGATGCCGGCCTCCTCATAAATCTGACAGTACTCTGTCTTTTCAATTCGCTGCTGAGCCATATTAAATACTTCACCTATATAACTGCCTGGTGCAAAAAACAGGGCGTTGCTGCCCAGAAAATCGAGCGTGCCGCTGGTATCTGTCACTACGGAATCAATTTTTCCATTTTCCTTATTGTATTCCCAGCCGGGACCTTCCGCCCCATAATACATGGAAAACATGGTCTCCGTCTCCAGCAGGGCATCGAGCCAGCGCATGGTCTCCGGCAGATGCTGATTTGTCGATGTAACGTAAGCTCCATTTTTGGCAACTTCTAAATATCGGGCAAGACATGGTTTGCTTCCCTCAGGAGCCGCAGGCATATACAGCACGCAGTCTTTTGCCACACCATCATCCCAGCCTTTCGCAGTAAGACGCCATGCGGTAAAGAATCCGGCGTTTCCTCCTGCCAGCTTGGTCTGCACCGCATTTACATCCTGTGATAAAATCTCAGCATCTACAAGCCCTTCCTCGTATAACAGATGCAGCCATTCCAGACACTGGCGGAATCCTTCCTGATTGGCGGCAAACTGTACTTTCTTATCATTGTCAATATAAATCCATTTCAGTGGATCTACCGGAACTCCAAACATCGGAAGCATCCAGCGAACACCATAATAATTGCTTGTTAAATCCATCTCCACCGGGATTTCATCCGCCTCACCGTTCCCATTGGGGTCTCCGCTCTTAAATGCACGCAAGGTTTCGGTTAACTCCTCCAGCGTCGTCGGCATAGGCAGTCCCAGCTGATCCAGCCATGTCTGATTGATGAAGTAATGCGCCTGTGTATTAATATTCTGGCCTACCAGATTGCCAATTCCATACTTTTTTCCATCCGATGCCGCCATACCGGCAGTCGGGTCAGTATCTTCTCCTTCGATCCGTTCTGTATAAACAGGCATATACTGAGCAGTCAAATCATCCAGGGGAAGCAGCAGCCCCTGTGTCACCCCATATTCTTCCACATCCACCTTTCCGCTGGTAGACAGGATAATATCTGGATATTCACCGGAGGCGAAACGCAGATTCAATTTCGTATCCCAGTCTGACTCCTTAATCATCTCCCACTCAATATGGATGCCCGTTTTCGCTTCCAGATCCTGGATCACCTTCATATCATTCGGTTCGATCATGGAATCCATGTTACGGATTCCCAGCATAACATTCAGAGTAAGAGGCTCATTAACAATCGGATAACCGCTTTCATTAAAGCCGCCGGCCGCCCCCGCTGTCGTGCTCTCCGCCACTGTCTGCCCCCCCCGCTGTCGTGCCTGCTCTTTCTCCACGCTTCGCTCCACAGCCCGCCAAAGACGTAACTGCCATGACTGCCGCAAGCACTGTCGCCAAAATTCTCTTTTTCATTATAAAAAGCCCTCCTTTATATTGCAACATCTATGTGTTGTCTGTCCTCATGTGAGGTTCTCACTAACCCTTTAAAGAACCTATCATAACACCTTTTTCAAAATATTTCTGCAAAAGTGCATACAGTACTACCACCGGTCCGGTGGCGACTACGATGATACAGTATTTGGCCACATTAGCCGTCCTGATTGCCTCATTGATTGATGCAGCATTCTCTGACATGCTGAGCATATAGTCACTGGAGCGGTCAACCTGAAGCGTTGCCAGTATTTCCCTCAGTACTGTCTGTAGTGGAAGCAAATCTCTGCTCTTTAAGTAAACAAGTCCTGTAAAATAGTCATTCCACTTGGCCACGCCATAGTAGACCGCCAGTACAGCAAGAATTGTTTTGCTGAGCGGCATAACAATTTTGAAAAAATAGTTGAAATGTGTCGCCCCATCCAGCATCGCCGCCTCATACAATTCATGTGGAATACTGGTCTGGATATAGGTTCGCGCCACCATTAAATTCCACACATTGACACCCCCCATAAGAATCATCACCAGCCTCGTATTATACAGTCCCAGATCTTTTATCGTCAGAAATGTTGGAATCAGGCCTCCGCTGAAAAACATGGTAAACACAAATAAAAAGTTAAAAAACGCTTTTCCCGGGAACTTCGGCCTTGACAGGGTATATGCAGCTCCCATAGTTACAACGATGCTGATGCAGCCGCTGACTAAGGTATAGAATATGGAATTCGCGTAAGAACTCAGCAGTTCTCTATACCGGAACACAGCCTTATATCCGATCAGTGAAAAGTCCACCGGGTGCCAGATGACTTCCCCTCTTACCACCGCGTCCGGATCCGAAACCGATGCAATTAAGACCAGATACAAGGGATATAGAATAATCGCCATAATCAAAATCCAGAAACAGACATTAAAAATGCGAAATACCCGGTTACTGGAACTGTATTTTCTTTTTTGTCCTACCTTTTGACTCATACAAACCTCCGTTAAGCGGGAGCTAAAACAGCCCCACATCCGTCATTTTCTTAGAAATTTTGTTCACAGAAATAATTAAAATAAAGTTGATAATATTGACAAACAACCCAATCGCTGCGGTATAAGAAAACTGTCCGCTTCCCAGACCTACATTATACACGTACACACCGATGATATCGGAGGTTGGAATATTACCTGCCGTCTGCATTACCAACGCTTTATTCGTATTGCTGTTAAGAAGCTTCCCGCAGTCCAGAATAAAGACCATCACAGCCACAGGGATCAGGCTTGGCAGATCTATGTAACGGATTTTCTGCCAGATACTCGCTCCATCGATCTCCGACGCCTCATAGAGTTCCTGATCCACCCCGGACAGAGAGGCAATATAGAGAATGGTTCCCCATCCGGCGCTCTGCCAGATTCCTGAGATGATATAGATCGCACGGAATGCAGAAGATTCGGACATATAGTCTATTGCTTTTAACCCCATCGCTTCACGGACAATATTAAAAATTCCACTTGTTGGAGACAGAAAAATATATAGCATACCTGCCAGCACCACGGTCGAAATAAAATACGGCACATAAATGCTTGTCTGAATAAAGCGTTTTCTACCCGGACTTTTTATCTGATTTAAAAAGATGGCAAGAATCAATGGAACCGGAAAACTCCACAAAAGATAATAGATATTTAACAGGAGCGTATTAGATAAAAGCCGTTTAAAATAGTACGCGTTAAAAAAGTTCTCAAAATGCTTCAGCCCCACCCAGGCACTCCCCGCGATGCCATCAACCGCCTTATAATCTTTAAAGGCGATCTGAATTCCATAAAGAGGCAGATAATTGAATACAATAAAATAGACCACTGCAGGAGCAATCAGTACATATAACTGCCAATTGTTCCTCCATATGCTTCCCAGACTCTGTTTTCTCTTTCCGGTCTTCTTACCGGCAGAGTTTTTTTGCAGTCCTGCTGCATTTGAAACTGCCATATAACCATCTCCAATCTTTTTGTTTATTTTGTATATCCACAGTATATATTCCACAGTATTTCGGGTAAAGTGGTATAAATTTTATCCACCTGCCTCTGGTATGCCAGACTCACTCATTCAGGCACAGAAAAAGGATCGGTTCCATTTTACCTGGTTCCGATCCTCTGTTGTTCCTCTATATTCTAAAATTATTCCAATGCAAACATCGCCATTGCATTTAAAACATCTTCTTCCATCGCATCGATCGCTGCATTGGCTAACTCATGGAAATACTTCACGTTTTTCTCCTCCAGAAGCTTCTGCACGCCTTTTACGCCGGCGTTGGACATGTAGGAGAAGTAGTTGATTTTCCGGATTCCGCAGCGGATGGCTTTCTGGGTATCTTCCACGCTGATTCCGGAACCGCCGTGCATGACGAGCGGAACACCGGTCAGCTCTCTGATTTTCACAATGCGGTCAAAATCCAGTTTTGGCTGGGCGGCATAGAAGCCGTGTACGGTTCCCACCGATGCGGCCAGCGCATCAATGCCCGTTTCTTTCACATATTTTGCGGCCAGTTCCGGATCCGTATAGGCACCGCCCACGAATTCCTTTCCCTCATGGCCGGTCACGATCCCGATCTCCGCTTCCACGTTGGCGCCGTATTCCTGAGCCATGGCAACGGTCTCTCTTGTCATGCGGACATTTTCCTCGTACGGCTTGGAGGAGCCGTCATACATGACCGCTGAAAAGCCCAGATCCAGGGCTTTCTTTACATAGTCCAGGTCCTCGCCGTGATCCAGCATCACACAGACCGGCACGGTCGATTCCTTCGCCATGCGGACCATGATCGGCCCGATCACGCGAAGCGCCATCTCCGGCTCATGAAGCTGGGCGTGCTGGATGATGACCGGCTCATTCCGTTTTTCCGCGGCCCGGATAACGGCCATTAAAATCTCCAGATTGGGCGTATCGAACGCGCCCACACAGCAGCCTCGCGTCTGGACAGCTGCAAGTACCTCATTCATATTTACTAACATTCAGCCAGCTCCTTACTTTTCTTCATACAGTTCAATGATCGCGTCATCCCAAATGACAAAGGCCAGCCGTACTCCCGGACCCGCGTCGACCGGTCCGAAGATGATCCGGTCCGCCTGCTTCGCATAGCCGTCCAAATCATCTACCCGGTAAGCCACATGCGGCTGCTTGGAAAGGATCTCCGGAAACGGCGTCCCCTCCTCAAACTTTAAGTATTCGATCTTAAAATCATAGTCGTCCACATTGCTTACCCAGAACTTCATGGCCTCATTGTAAACCATTCCCTCTTTCCTGTTCAGCACAGGGATTCCAATATGCATATATTCTGCCGCCATAGGGACCTCCTCCTATTTTTTCAGATACGGGGTATTGCACGGTGCGTTCCAGTAGTGAAGCAGCTCGTCATCCATTCTTGCCATAAACATCTGGAATCCGCCCTGCTCCTGCACGGTCAGCAGCTCGCCCACGTAGTTTGCCACGATCTCGATGTTCTTCTCTTTTAAATAGGAAACGCATTTCCGGTAAATGATAAACAGCTCCATCAGCGTGGTGGCGCCTGTGCCGTTTAAAATCAGCATGATTTTCTCGCCCGACTTGATATCCAGATCGGAAATCAGGCCATCCAGCATAATTTGGGCCGTCTCATCGGCACATTTCAAAGGCTGGCGTCCGCCGCCGCCCTCTCCGTGCTGTCCCATGCCGATCTCCATCTCATCCTCGCCCAAATCGGCCAGAAGACTTCCCGTTGCCGGGTGGGTCGCTCCTGTCACGGCCACAGCGAGAGTCGCCATATTATCAGCAAAACGCTGTGCGATCTTTGCAACCTCTTCCAGGCTCTTTCCCTCCGCGGCCGCGGCACCTGCTATCTTATAGGTAGGAATACATCCCACCAGGCCCCGTCTGTCGTCTGCGTTGGATCTCGGTGCGTTGGCAATATCCTCCTGAGTCACCACCTTGACCACATGCAGGCCTTCCTTAGCACACCGCTTCATGGTCAGGTTGCCGGTCAGCATGTCGCCGGCGTGGTTGAGAACGATATAGAGAACGCCCTTTCCCTTATCTGCCATCCGGATCGCATCCACACACGCCTGCGGTCCCGGTGCAGCGAAGACATCTCCTACCACAGAGATATCCACCATTCCTTCTCCGACAAATCCGCTGATCGCGGGCTCATGGCCCGATCCGCCCTGTGTCACGATCGTTACGCGGTCCGCATCCGGGAGCTTCCTGTTTATGACCATACGCTGGTCTCCCAGCTCCACCAGCTCCTTATGGGCTTCTGCAAATCCTTCCAGCAATTCAGGTGTCAGATTTTCCGGATCATTGATAAATTTTTTCATTCTCATCATTCATTTCTCCTGTTCTAAGAATTATCGTCCTGCTTCCATCAGACCGTCATACAATCCCCTGAAAAACAGCGACGTGCTGACTGCCCCCGCATCCGGGGTTCCTATGGTCTGCTCCTTGTAGCTCCTGGCCCTTCCATACTTCGATACGCACTGCTCGCTGTCTTTGGCGCCCTGCTCCGCCGCATCTGCCGCCGCTTTTAAGATATCCGGGATTCCTCCCTCCACGTCTCTGGCCGCCAAAACCGCCGGAATCAGGGCATCCATCATCGTCTTGTCCCCGGTCCGTGCCGTCGTAATGTCCTCCATAGCGGCCAGGCAGCCTTCCAGCATGGCCTTCAGCCCCTCTCTGTCGATGGCGTCGCTGCCTGACAGCGGATCTGACAGCCCTCCGATCATCGTTCCGTAAAGCGGTCCGGCGCTTCCGCCTCCAATCTCCATCGTATCGTCTCCCAGGGACTGGAGAAATTCCTCAATATCGTCGTCCTCCCATGCATCCAGTTTTTTGGTGATGAGTCCGGCGATCTTGCCGATGGTGACTCCGTGATCCCCATCTCCGAAGCGTGAATCAATCTCGCTTAAGCGGTCTTTATTCGCGCACCAGAGCCGGGCCACACCACGAAACATGCTGGTTATCTCAGGTTTTGAAAGTAACATATGTAACCTCCTTTCTCTTGTTTTTATCGTTTGTCATAAATAAAGACTATCATTTTCACATATTATTGTCAATAAACGGATTTTATTTTGTTATTCTTTAACAGTTTTGCACAAAAATATGGTGTGTAAATGGCTTTAAAGTCCTTAACACACCATACCTCAGTTACATATGTAACTCATTATTCAGTCCCGCCGCCGCACTCACCACATTTTTCGGTGCGACTACATAGTTGACATATCCGGTCCTTAAGACACCCGCTAAGGCTTTCGGCTTCGTGTTGGCCGAACAGATTCCCACCACATAGCGGACCCGGCGCAAAAGTTCCAGGGGAATCTGGATAGCATAGTCCGTGTCCGAGCGGATCACCCGCCCTTCCTCCGTCACAAAATAATTCAGTATCCGCCCCACCGCCTTCTGCTTCACCAGCAGGCTGCCATACCTCGCTTCCGACGCGAAGTCGGGCACCGATGGAAAATTCCCGATATTGACCAGGGCTACGTCGAGGCGCTCCCATGCCTGATAGATTTTATGATAATTCTCCAGGGCCATGGTCAGCTTCAGTTCCTGCTCGGAAAGCGCACAGGCCGGCGTATAGATAAATTCCGGCTCGGCTTCGCTGTGCTCGGCAATCACCCGCACCAGCTCGTTGGAATGGTAGTTTTTCAGCCCTACACCGCCGTTTCCGATCAACGGGCAGATGTGGCCGCCGATTCTGACCGGTCCCTGATTTCGCTCAATCCTGGCCGTCAGATCGCCGATGATATGACCCCAGCCGATTCCCAGCCGGTCCTGTTTCAGCCCGGCAAGCAGCTTTAAAGCCGCGTTCGCCACCGCGTTGTTGGTCGCTAAATCATTGGGACCGTTTTCCACCACGGCCCCGCCCTGGATTCCAAAGCAATCCTGGAGACGGTCCAGCCATGGATCTCCCTGCCCCGGCCCTTCCGCCTCCCCTGGCGCCGCAATCGTGATTTTTACAATCCCCTCCTCCTTCGCCTCCTTTAGAAGCTTGCTGACCATGGGACGGGAAATTCTGTAAATCTCCGCGATCTCATTCTGAGTCCTGTCCTTCTCATAATACAGCCTGGCCACATCCACCAGGCGCTCTATCCTGCTGTCTCGATCCCTCATATCCGTGCTTCTTAAGAACGCCTGCCGTCAGGCCGACCGCAGACCGCTCTTCGCGCTCCTTCCATACCATTTCGGCCGCAGGCAGGCGGCCTTTACTCTGCTTCTATTATAACCGTCCGTCGAGTATCTGTCCACGAAGAGTCGGAAAGGTTTTATTTCTGCTGTATGTTCCGGTTACGGTTCCGCTATCCAGCAGCACGGATCTGTGCTAAAATATACGGATAACAAAAAACAGGCGTGAATCGGCGCAATCATTTACAGGAGGGAATCGCTATGATAAGACTTGTATTACCAACGGAAGACTACGAGGAACAGGTTCTGGATTACAAAGCATCATTTGAAAGAGACGGTGACAGCCTGGATGGAACCGCAGGATTGCTGAATTTCCGCACCTTTAAAGAGTGGTACGAGGCACTCCTGGACAATTCCTGTGAGGCAACGGTGAGAGAAGGCCTTGTTCCCGCCACGACATTTCTGGCTTTGGATGAAAACGACAGACTGGTTGGAATGGTGGACCTCCGCCACCGCCTGAATGACGCCCTGGAAAAATGCGGCGGCCATATCGGGTACAGCGTAAGGAAAGACGAGCGGAGAAAGGGATATGCCACCCAGATGCTGGCCCTGGCCCTAGAGGAATGCAGGAAAATGCATATCATGCGTGTTTTAATCACCTGTAATAAGCTAAACATCGCCTCGGCCAGAACGATAATGAACAACGGCGGGGTTCTGGAAGATGAGATCAGGACGGCTGAAAGAATTACACAGAGGTACTGGATTACCCTTTCTTAAAGGCAAAAAACGGACATCACAGCAAAACAGCGGAGAAAATTACAATCGTGTAATTTTCTCCGCTGTTTCATTTGACATCCTCCGAAAAGAGGCGTAAGATAATCCCGGAATTATACATAATTATTCACTACTTTTACACAGGGGGACATCATGGAAAGCTATCAATTTTTACTGAATCTCGCAATTATTTTATTAAGCACAAAAGTACTCGGTCTCGTAACCAGGAAATTTCACATGCCGCAGGTGGTCGGCGCACTGCTGGCCGGCGTCATTCTCGGCCCGGCCGTGCTGGATATGCTGCACGAAACTGAATTTTTGGACAAGCTGGCCGAAATCGGCGTCATCGTCCTGATGTTCTGTGCCGGTCTGGAAACGGATACAAGGGAGCTGAAAAAAAGTGGAAAATCAGCGTTTATCATCGCCCTGATCGGCGTAATCGTTCCGCTGGCCGGCGGATACGCGGTGGCAGCCTACTTTAACAGGCCGTCAGTCATCGCCTCCGACGCATCGGGAACCGCATTTCTTCAGAATATGTTCATCGGAGTCATCTTAACGGCAACCTCCGTGAGCATTACCGTCGAGACATTAAAGGAGCTGGGAAAACTGAAGACCCACTCCGGCAACGCCATCCTGGGCGCGGCCATCATCGACGACGTGCTGGGCATCATCGCTCTGACGATCATCACCAGCATGGCAGACTCCAATGTGAATCTGGTTACGGTCCTGTTAAAGATCGCGGCTTTCTTCCTGTTGTCGGGAGTGGGCGGCGTCATCGTCTACCGTCTCTTTGCCAGATGGAGCAACAACGCCGAGCACGGACTGCAGCGTCATACCATCGCCGCCTTTGCCCTCTGCCTGCTTCTCTCCTTCGCCGCGGAAAAATTCTTCGGCGTAGCCGATATCACGGGCGCTTACATCGCGGGCGTTATTATTTCCAATACACAGAAGTCCCAGTATCTGACGTCCAAGTTTGATACACTGTCGTATTTACTCCTGTCGCCCGTATTCTTTGCAAGCATCGGACTTAAGGTGGAACTGCCCGCCATGACGACACAGATCATCCTGTTTGCCGTATTCCTGACGCTTGTGGCAATCTTTACAAAGGTCATCGGATGCGGCCTGGGCGCGAAGCTGTGCGGCTATAAGAATTACCAGAGCATCCGAATCGGTGTCGGCATGATCTCCCGTGGCGAGGTCGCCCTGATTGTCGCCAGCAAGGGCCAGCAGTTAGGTCTCCTCGGCTCCAACTTCTTGGGTCCGGTGGTCATCGTGGTCGTCATTACCACCATCATCACGCCGATCCTGTTAAAACCGGTATTCCGTCTCGGGCCGACACAGCCGTTCAACGAAGCGCGACTGGCCGAAAACTACGAGGAAGTCTCCAAATACCGTTAATTCGCCAGCTTACCGGCTTCCGGATTTAAGAATACTTCCTTTTTCACTGCTTTTTCCTGACAGGCCACGATCGTCGTGCACACGGCATCACCTGTGACGTTGACGGCGGTCCGGCACATGTCCAGGATACGGTCAATTCCCATGATGAGCGCGATGGCTTCCACCGGAAGTCCCACGGATGTGAACACCATGGAAAGGGTGATCAGCCCTACGCCCGGCACGCCCGCCGTTCCGATGGAGGCCAGGGTAGCCGTCAGAATGACCGTCATATAATCGGCTGCAGACAGGCTGATCCCAAACGCCTGCGCGGCAAATACCACGGCAACGCCCTGCATGATGGCCGTTCCGTCCATATTAATGGTGGCTCCAAGAGGAATGGTAAAAGAAGAAATCCTCTTGGAGACCCCCATTTTTTGATGGAGCGTGTCAATGGACAGCGGGATTGTGGCATTGGAGGTCGCCGTGGAAAAGGCGAAGCCCATAACCGGCAGAAACTTCCTGATAAACAGAAACGGACTCAGTCCCGTAAAGCCTTTCAGCATCACCATGTAGACCACCAGGCACTGAACCGCCAGCGCCAGCAGCACGCCTGCCATATACTTGAGAAGCGGCAGAAACGCATCGAATCCAATTCCCGAAAATGTCTTCGCAATCAGGCAGAACACGCCGTAAGGTGCTAATTTCATGACCATGGTCGTCATTTCCATCATCACATCGTTAAACTGGCTGAAGAAATTGCCGACAGTTTCCACACTCTCGCCCAATTTTGCAAGAATTATCCCCACAATCAGTGCAAATAAAATGATTGGCAGCATATCTCCGCTTGCCAGCGCCCCCAGCGGGTTGGTCGGTATGATATTCAGCAGCGTATCCGGCAGACTCACCTTGCCTGCGATGGCTACCTTGCTTCGCTCGATGGAGGACATATCCAGCCCCACGCCCGGATTTATCACATTGGCCACCAGTATGGCGGCCGTAATGGCGAGAGCCGTCGTAAAAAGATAGAAGAACAGCGTCTTGACGCCGATGGTTCCCAGCTTCTTCGTATCTCCCATGGCCATGCTTCCGCAGACCAGCGAGCAGAACACCAGCGGAACCACGAGCATCTGCATCAGCCGCAAAAATCCGTTACCGATGACATAGAATATGCCTCCGATCAGGAACTCATCCCGTATCACGCTCTCCGGTACGGCGTAATGAAGCAGGATTCCGGTCGCGGCGCCTGCCAGCAGCCCAATAAATATCTTTGTTGTCAATCCTGTCTTTTTTCTGTTTTTCATATACTGGTATAATCCTTCCTGTCTGCTATAAAACGTTCCAGCATGATTTTCCATTCCGGAAGCAGGGAGATTCCGGACATGCGCAGCATCATGTTGTCCAAAACGGAGTACGACGGGCGCATGGCGGTAAGCCTGTCATCCACAGCCGCTACCGGCACTACCTCTGCCTGTGATCCGGAGAGGCGCACGATCTCCTGTGCAAATTCATACCGGCTGCAGCTTCCCTGGCCGGTCACATGGTATAACCCATCCGGCGCAGACTCCATCAGTTCAATGATCTTTTCCGCCAGCTCCGAGGCTCCGGTCGGCACAGCGGTCTGATCGGCTGCAGCATAAATCGTCTTCCCCTCTCCCGCCAGCCTCATGATCTTCGAAAAATAGCTGCTGCCCTCTCCAAATATCCAGGAACTCCTGACGATAATATGGCGGTTGCAGAATTCCTTCACGAAATTCTCCCCGGCAAGCTTCGATTTTCCGTAAATGGTCTGTGGATTTGGCGTATCAAACTCCGTATACGGCGTCTGTCCGCTTCCGTCAAACACGTCATCCGTAGAGAGCTGTATCATCCTGGCTTTTCCCATCCGGGCCGCCACACTTAAATTTCTGGCTCCCAGGGCGTTGACCTTAAACGCTTCCTCTTTATTCTCCTCGCACGCGGCCACATCCGTAAGCCCCGCGCAGTTTACAATGAAATGCGGCCGGTTCATGCCTGCATAATCCCTGACTGCTTTTGAATCGGTAATATCGACAGCGTCGATGTCCGTAAGCAGCAGCTCCACCGGCGTATTTTCCAAAAGTTCCGTCATTTTGCGGCCGACTCTGCCGTTTGCTCCGCAAATCCAAACCTTTTGCATATGATTCATTTGGTATCCTCCATTCTGAAATCGTGACAAGGTATTGTACCATAGATCGCAGGGGGCTGCCAAGGTGGGAAAGGGAAATTTTTGAAATTGTTGTAACATTTCAGCCTTCGCTTCCAGCTGTCGCTGCCCGGTCTGGCGCTTGGAAAGCCAAAGGAGACGGTCGTGGTGGTGCCGGTTGGGGCGGACGGAGACGTGCGCTATTACCGGGACGCAGACCAGGTCCATTATGTGCCGAAAAGAAGTCTTGATGAGATTATCCTTTGAGACGTTTCAGCTTTCCCACTGCTTAACCCGCATAGGCCTCCGCTTTTGTAAACAGCTTATGATCTTTCATTGCCTCATTGGCCTCCGCCAAAACCTTTTCCTCGTCAATGGTCAGAAGCTTCCGGTCTTTCATGACCAGTTTCCCGTTGATGATGGAATGCTTTACGTCGGCTCCCGAAGCGCTCTCGATCACGGTATTGACGAGACTTCCGGTCGGCGTCAGATGGGGCTGGTCTAAGTTGACGGCGATCATATCGGCGAAGTTCCCGCGGCGGATGGCTCCCAGACTGCTGTTCATCAGAGCCTGTGCTCCGCCCTCCATGGCCATGGAAAGAAGGGTTCCAGCCGGCATAATCTCAGGATTTCCGGTGGTAATTCCGTAGGCCACGTTCATGATGCACCGGAACGCCCGCATCTCACGGAATAAATCCAGTCCGCCGTGACCCGCGCCGTCGGAGCCGAAGGCCACGGGAATCCCGGCTGCAAGGAGGCGCGGCGTCTGGGGAATGCCCTTGCCGCAGTTGCTAAATGGACAGTGCACCACCTTAATCCCCCGTTCCTGCACCGTCTGAATCTCGGATTCGGACAGCATGATGCAGTGGGCTGCTACAAAACGGTCCGACAGCGCGCCGATCCGGTCTAAGTAGCTGAAAGGCCGTTCTCCGTAACGTTCAATGAAATCAAGCACTTCGCTGGCATACTCGTTCATATGGCATTCTGCCGCCACATTCTGCTCCCTGGCTGCGAGAAATATGGTGCGGAACAGGTCTTCCGTGCAGGCCATCAAAGAGGTTACGGAATAATACACCTGAAGCAGGCCGCCTTTCCCGTGGTATTCCCTGTGAAATTTCTCCAGACGCGGCAGCGCCTCCCTGGTGTCGATGCGCAGACCGTCAGGCACCTTCGCGCCGTCGGTTGTCTGCCAGGTCAGGGCTCCCCGCATCCCCATTTTCAAATACTCTTCGGCCGCGGCTTCGATATGAGGCCCGCCGGCATCCACAAAGGATGTGGTCCCGCTCTTTATCATCTCTGCGCCGGCAAGCCTGGCGGACAGCGCCATGGTTTCCTCCGTCAGAGAGGCCTCGAACGGTACATTGATCCGTTTCCAGATCACCGGCTTCTCATCCAGCAGACTTCCCCTTAAGAACTGCTGGCTGGTATGAAGATGGCCGTCTGTGAGGCCCGGCATCCACAACAAATGCGGATCGTCGATCACCGTATCAGCCTCAAAGCCGCCGGTCTGATCGGTGAGTCTTGTGTCTGCGATCTCCAGTATCCGGTTTTCGGAAATGGCAATGGTCTGATTTTTGGCTATGCTCCTATCGGGCATCAGAACTGCCGCATTTTTAATTAAAATATCACATGGTATCATAAAATAACGCCCCCTTCTTTTTTCTGTAATGAATTCACATGCCGCCGCTGCCGGCGGATATCATCTGTATTCATTATAGAAAAAAAGAAGGGGGCGAAAAAGGACAGATGGGATAAACTGGGGACAGAATACAGTCTAATTTCCAGAGTATTTTTTATTTTCAATCAAATCTGTTCGTACATACGTTCGTCTCATCGGATTAATAGTGTAGCGCTACTGATTCATGGATATTTCCAATTGGGAAGCATTAAAAAATGATTTGGGGGAGAATACAGGCAAATCGCTGAACCAGCTTTTGAAGATTGCTGAAGGGCGTAACACTGGGGCTCACCACGGAACTGGAGACAAAGTTTGGCTATAGCTACAGTACGGAGACCACAGACACGAAAGAAAAGACATTTACGAAAACGAAAAGAGGAGTCTGAATATCATGAGTATTCACGTACTCACTCCTGTTCAGACTCCCCTTTCTGTAATCCCTACAGCTCCGTGCAGGCTTCCTGACGGCTCAACGGGCCGCCGCGCTGCTTCTCTCAATCAGCTGCGGTGGAAAGTAGTACTGCTGATATGTGCCCCGCTCTGCCTCTATCTTCTGCACCAGCATTTCACTTGCGGCCTTTCCAAGTGTGGTTCCAGGCTGACGGACCGTGGTCAGAGGGACATCCATCACCACCGCCACCGGGTCGTCATCGAAACCAACCAAAGACACGTCCTCCGGGATACGCAAGCCCAGCTCTCTGGCCGCCCGCCAGACGCCGAGCGCCATGTAATCATTCCCTGCGAAGACAGCGGTCACTCCCTGCTGAAGAAGGCGTTTTCCACATTCATATCCGGATTCAATCGAGAAATCCCCCTGCATCACCAGGCTGCGGTCAATCGGTATGCCATAATCCTTCAATGCTTTCAAATAACCGCAGGTACGCTGTCTGGTAAACTGTTCTCCAGCAATATGGCCAATCCTGGTATGCCCCTTTTTCAAAAGATACTCGGCTGCCAGATAGCCGCCCTGAACGTTGTCAACAGCCATGAAATCACAGGGTGCTTTCTGTAAGTAATGCTCAATCAGAATTACTGGCACCCGGCATTTTCGCAGTGCCGCCTCTACCAGCTTCTGATTGGCATTCACTTCTTTTTCCCTTGGCAGCACAAGCAGGATCCCGTCCGCATACCTCTTCTGAAGAATATCCAGATACTTCACACACTGCTGTACATTTTCCTCGCAGTTGCACAACAGAAGGGCGTACTCATTTTCCTGAGCGCATTTCTCAATTCCCGTGGATATATTAGCCAGAAAGGGGTTCACAAGGTTTGGCAGAATAAGGCCAATCGTATGCGTTTTCCGTGTTGCAAGGGATACCGCAATCGGATTGCAGGTAAATTCATAGCGCTCTGCAATCTCCAGTACTTTCTGCCGCGTCTTTTCAGAAATCCGGTAGTGCCCGGCCTTGTTATTCAAAATAATGGAAACCGTGGCCTCCGAGACCCCGGCTTCCCTGGCAATATCTTTTGCGGTGATTTTCATATAACGTCTCCAGTCTTACAGTACTTCCATATTTTAACAAAAGTGTATCTATCATTGATTGTATATGAAAATCCCTTAAAATGCAATGGTTCCAGTCAATCAGAACGGCAGCTGCCTCACCCGGCCGCCACCCTGACAGCGGCGTATCACAGCCTCGTATTCTGCGTCACTTCCCTCCCGGATCAGACGTCTGTATTCCTCCATTAATTCCGGGCGTTTTTCCCTTAAATATTCCATCAGCCTGATCTCCTGTATGGAATCCGGTTTCATGTAGAAACGGTCAATATAGAGCGGTATGTCCGGTCTTAAGGCTTCCAACACCAGATCCACATCCGTGATCCCCGGCATGATGGGTGCAAACGTCGCAATCACTGGCAGTCCCGCTTCTTTCAGCCGGTTTCCCGTCTCAATCCCGGCATGTCCTTCTCCAGACTTAAGCTTTTCAATTTCATCCAGACGGCACAGTTCTGTCACGATACACAGTTCCTCCATCCCCCTCAGTAAATCCAGATCCCGTCCAATCAGAAGAGACTTCGCACTGGTACAGATGGTAAGAGGAATACCATGTTTTTTAATTACCTCCACGCACTGTCTCGTCAGCCCGTACGTCTCCTCCACCGGCATGTACGGATCGCAGTAGTCTCCGATATAAAGCCGGACTCCTTCCGGCCATCTCTCACACTCCTGATCCAGGATCTCTGCGATATTGATTCTGATGGCGATATTGCCTTCCCAGCCCTCCCGTTCCAGCCAGTAGCAGAACGGACAGCCGGACACACAGCCATCGTAAGGATTGATGTAAGGCTGGCCGTTCTCCGTCATTTCTATTGCTTTTTCCACCCTGGTCTCGTAGATCATCATTTTCTCCAATCTTTCTTTATCCTTTTACCGAACCGGTTACCATTCCATTGATAATCTGCTTCTGAAAGATGATAAACACCAGAAGCGACGGAATGAGGACGATTACGGCCCCCGCCATAATAACACCATAGGCGGATCCCTCCGAACTGTTCAGCTGTGCGATTCCTACCTGGACTGTCCGCATCTCATTGCGGTTCGTAATCAGCATAGGCCATAAGTACACATTCCATATTTCAACAAACGCCGTGATAAATACAGTAACCAGAATCGGTTTTGAAATTGGAATCAGAATTCTGGTAAAAAAGCGGATATCTCCGCACCCATCCATCTCAGACGCTTCCTTTATGGAGGCCGAGACTCCCAGAAAATACTGTCTCATAATAAAAACACTGGTCGCAGAGCCAATAAACATAATAATAATTCCCTGGTAAGTATTGATCATATGAAGCTTCGATATGGTCTCATAATTGGTGAGAAGTGTCGCCTCACCGGGAATAAGCATGGTCCCCACAGTCAAATAAAAAAACAGATTCTTTCCCTTAAAATCGAAGCAGGCATATCCATAAGCGGCCAGGGCCGCCGTCACCACGCGCAGACAGCACGTGATTGTGGTCACAAAGACCGAGTTCCAGATAAACCGCAGCATCATCGTATTTTCCCAGACCGCGTGGTAATTGGAAAAATCAATCCTCCTTGGGAGCATTCTGGGATTCAGGCTCAAAATCTCCGTACTCTTCATAAAGGATGTACCCAGTGCGTACAACACAGGAAATATGACCAGAAGTCCTATTCCTGTCGCCGCCGCCTGATATAGCACACTCTTCCATATCCTGCGTTTCCCCATCAGTAATGAACACCTCTCTTCTCCCAGATAAACGATATGAGAATAACCGTAAATCCAATGATAAAACCTACTACAGCCGCCGAATACGAAAGGCCGTAATTATATACGTAAAATCCTTTCTGATACATATAGTACATAATGGTAGATGTGGAACTGTCCGGTCCTCCCTGGGTCAGGATAATCACAGGCCCGGACATCATCAGCGCGCTTCCCACGTTGACACAAAACAGGTAAAACAGGGTTGGGCTTATCATAGGGGTATAAATATAGCGCACCTTCTGCCAGATCCCGGCCCCTTCTGCAGTGGCCGCTTCCAACAATTCTTCCGATACCGACCGGACCGCAGACAGCAGGAATATATAAGTCATCCCAAGTCCCATCCAGATGCCGATGATAATGATTGCCCACAGCGCATACTTCTTATCTGTAAACCACATGATATTTAAGTGAAACACATGATTGATAAATCCCAGATTCCCATTTAAAAGGAGCTTAAAAATGACAGAAGCCACAGACATGGACACTGCCATGGGCATCGCATACATCAATTCATAAACGGGAGAGAGGCGTCTCCCGGACGCTGAGATCAGCGCCAGGAGATACCCCATCAGAATCGTCACCGGTATGACAACCAGTGCGTACTCGAATGTTACGACAATGGATTTTAAAAATGTTTCATCACTGAACAGTTTCCGATAATTTCCCAGCCCCACGAATTTAACAGGTATATTGCTGGAATTAATCAGAAACAGACTCTTAAACAACGTCTTAACTGCCGGATAATAGATAAAGAGCACCAGAAAAAACATGGATGGCAGTATCAGCAGATATGGAGTTATTTTCTTTTTTCTTTTCAACGTTTCCGCCCCTCTCCCCGTATATACTCTTGCGAAGTATCTTACTCTTCGACCGGATTCGCCTCATTGTATTCATCCAGCGCTCTGTTGCACTGCTCCGCCATGCTGTCCACACATTCCTGTGCCGTGATCTCTCCCTTGGCCCATCTCAAAGAAGTATCTCTGAAAATCAGCTGGAACTCCTGCTGAGTTGGTGCCAGATGTTCCTGAACCTTCGGGTTGGACTTCATCAGGGAATCAAATGCCACACGGTAGCTGGGATTGTCTTTCAAAAATGCTTTCATCTCTTCTGTTTCCATGGTTTTTCCATTGGTCGGTATATAGCCGGTTGCGATACACAGCTTTGTCTGCGTCTCCGCCGAGGACCAGTACTTCATAAATTCCCATCCGGTATTCACTACATCCGAATCACCTCTGTCCAGAATATAAAGGGATGTTCCACCCGGACATACTCCGCCTTTATCCGTATCCAGGACCCTGGGAAGCTCCGAAATGCCCAGCTCGAATCCATTTTCTTTGGCCGCTTCAATGATTGAGGTCATAGCCCAGTTTCCACCGCAGAACATGGCGCTTAAGCCTGAACAAAACTCGTCCTTTGGCTGATCGTCCACATCAACACTCTGTACAGCCCCCGTATCGAGAACCTTCTGCCACTCATTCAGGAGTGTCAGCATGGTTCCATCCTCATCAAAAGTCACCTTCGTCATGCGCCCTGTCCTGCCGCCTTCGTTGTTTCCGATGAAATGATAATCACCCTGGCCGCCGATCCAGTTGTTTAGGTATACATTCTGAAGTCCAAGGGTGATTCCATACTGCTTCACCGTATCACCATCTTTAATCAGCAGTTTTTCTGCGCAGTCCGCCATCTCTGCAATGGTCTTCGGCGGATTTTCCGGATCGAGTCCCGCCTTCTCAAATGCCGTCTTATTATAATAGAAGATCATAGCGTCACCTGTAAATGGGATACTGTACTGTTTTCCCCTGAAATTATATGTATCCCACAGAGACTGTACCATGTCCTCCTTCTTAAAATCCGAGTCCGCCTCAAGGAACGAATCCAGAGGGACGACATTCTTTACCGTGCTCATGTACTCCACATCGCCGGCATAAATAGTAACAAGATCGGGCATATTCGCCACATCGTTTGCCAGGATCAGCGCTTTTAGCTTACTCACAATGTCTTCATCCTGATAGACCGGCACCACCTTCACCCCAGCCGATTTACCGATGGTGTCGTTAAACTCCGGAATCAGCTGCTCTTCAATAAACTTTCCGTTAGAGCCGCCCCGGTTATGCCACATAATCAATTCTTTCTCCTGTGCCGGAGCGGCCTCCTTCTGCTCCCCCGCAGTCTCTGTCTGTGTCCGTGCCCCTGCTGGTGCCTGAGTCTCTGCAGCTCCCTTCCCCGTTCCGGAAGAACAGCCCGCTATCATCACCCCAGCCATGACAGCTGCAAGCACTGCTGAATAAAACCCGTTCCTCTTCATAAAAATACCTCCTTTTTTATTTTGCTAAAGCGCTTTAGCATTTTCCTTATTATACACCCTTCCACCTTTTGTTGTCCAGTGTTTCCTTGATTTTCTTTAACTATTTATCTCATATTTATCTATATTTAAAGCTCCGCTTACAGAGAGGTGAAATACAATAAAAATACCTCCCTTCCGGCAAGAACCTTTGATTACTGGTTTTGTTGGATGAGAGGCATTTCTATTCTATTTTTATTATCTTTATAAAGGTTGTAATTATGCTGCTATCTGATCGATTGATAAATGCTTCTTATATTGTTTTCGGATAAAATTGACATTTGTTTTTCCGTTCCTATTAATACGCCGAGTTTTTCGCCCTTTTTTCTTATACACAGGCTTCCAGCGCAATTTTCATCATTGTGGTAAATGACTCCTGGCGCTCCTTTGCGGAGGCCTTTTCCCCTGTAGGGAAGGAATCGGAAATTGTCAGAAGGCAGGCTGCATTTTTATTCAATACCTTAGCGTTATGGAACAGTGCAAAGCTTTCCATATCGACACAGGTACACTGGTGTTTTCTGTTAATCTCTCTGTAATCGTCCATGTTCGCTTCACAGTAGAATACATCACTGGAGTGAACGCGTGTGGGAGTAAGCAGATAACCCAATTTCTTAGCCGTCTCCAGAATCCGGTCATTTAATTCTCTGCTTGGATATAAAATGTCATTAGAAGAGCCATTCTGAGTTCTGGCAAAGCTTGATTCGCTCCAAACACTCTCCGCCAATACTACATCATACAGATTTAAGTCCGTTACGTAGGCGCCGGAAGAACCGATCCGTATAATATTATTCACATCATAAATACTAAACAACTCGTATGAGTAAATTCCCATGGAGGGCATCCCCATACCGCTCGCCATCACGCTCACTTCTTTTCCCCTGTACATTCCCGTATACGCATATGCGGCACGCACTTCGTTCACAAGGCGGGGATTCTCCAGGAAATTCTCTGCGATAAACTTCGCTCTCAATGGATCTCCGGGCATTAATACATTTTTAGCAATATCGCCTTTGCAGGCCTGATTATGTGGTGTTGACATTGTTTCTACCTCCTGTTTTTCATTACGTAATAGGACCATTGTTTCATTCCACGCTCGATCATTTCTCAGAGTGCGGCTACATCTTATAGATGCGCTGTTAAACTTCATGTCAGTGGGGGATACCGATTTCTCTCCTCTCTCCAAACACAAACTTTTCAACCGCCTCCCACACCCCCTGATCCCGTTCTCCTATAGTAATATAATCCGCCACCTCTTTCAGCTGGGGATCGGCGTTTGCCACAGCCACACCAATCCCGGCCTTTTTAATCACTTCAATGTCGTTCGTGTGATCTCCCACCGCCATGACACAGTCAGACGGCAGGGAAAGATACTCTAAAAGCCTTGTAAGGCCAGATGCCTTGGAACAGCCGCCGGCCACTATCTCTATGGAAAACTCTCCATACTGAAAAAAGCTGATCTCATTTGCACAGCGTTCCAGCTCCCTGGCAAATGCTCCGATGATTCCGGACCTCGCATCGTCCAGAACATAGATTTTGTGCACCGCCTGATTCCAGACCTCCGGCGTATTGCCCAGTGTCTCATCATATCCCTTATATTTACCGAGACGCTTCCTGATCCACTCCGTTCTTACCAGAGGGCATTCCCGGTCTGTAAAACTGAATATGACCGTAAACTGAGGATACATTTCCATGTATCGCTGCGTGATCTCCTGTATTATTTTCGCATACAGCATCCTGCACCAGATCATTCTCCCACGGTCATATAAAATGCTGCCATTATTCGCAACATACGGTATTGTAAGTTCTGCATCTCTCGCATAGGATTCCGCGCGGTAAGGCATTCTCCCCGTCGCCAGGGTAAACTGGATTCCCCGCCTTTTCAGTTCCTGAATTACCTGGATTGTCTCCTCCTTTAAATGGTCATCTTTATGAATCAGGGTGTCGTCGATATCGCATACCACCAATTGTACTGGAATTCGTTCCATAGTTAAAAACCTCCTGCTTTAGCAGATGCCTGCAGCACCTGTAAATTTTTTTATCCTTACTGCCTTCCTCTTCTCCCTTCTCTAGTAAAAAAGCCCGGCAGAATACGCTTCTGCCGGGTTTCTTATTTCAGAAATGTAATACCGTGCTCTATGTCTTCCACATCGACCTCCAGCCTGATGGCATCGCCGATCCAGGAGGTAACGGAATACTCATACGGAACATTGTCTTTTAAAAAGGATTTGCTCGTGATCTGGAGAATCAGTGTGTCATACGTGATCTTCAGCAGCTCTATGTCTGATACCGAGGGTCTTACAGCCTCGATGACATTTTCTCTGCGGTCTATCTTTAAATGGTATACTTCCTTCAAGGTCTTCGAGAGAGAACCTTCCACACATAAGCCTTTTTTATCCAGTTCCGGGGTGAATACCGCTGGAATCCAGATTCGGTTGATTGCAATTGGATTGCCATCGACGCGAAAAATCCGCTTAATGAAGAAGATATCTCCTTCATAGTTTAAAGCACGGCCAATGTACTCATACGTCGTATCAAAATGGCTCAGCTCCACAATCTCTGGGCTCTTATCAATCCGCACTCTACCCGCCTGCCCCGGCAGTCCCAGCTTATGAAGAATCGGGTTCGGCTGCGATTTTAAGAAAGATCCGCGGCCTCTGTAGCGGACGATCAGACCGTCCTTTTCCAGCTCCGCAATGGCCTGCCGCATGGTAACCCGGCTCACTTTATACGATTCTGCCAGTTCCTTTTCCGCCGGAAGTTTTCCGTTTTCATCTACAAGCTTGTTAATCAACAGCTTGTTTTTCAAATCAACATAGATCTGGTAGTAGAGTGGAATCGGTGATTCATTCATGATACCATTGCTGTTCCCCATTTGTTTCATTCCTCTTCTGATCATTTTAGTTAAACGCTTCGCCAAGTGCTCCCGGACGGCAGAAAGCAGTTTTCAAGCACTTTTCAGTATATCATAATTTCCCAGATTATGGAACTCCATTACCTGCCAGACAGAACTTTTTCACCGCCTCAATCACCCCACAGGCACAGGCGGAGGTGGCGACATAGTCCGCCGAGCTTTTCAGGATTTCATTGGCATTGGCCACAGCAACTCCGATTCCCGCTTCCCGGATCATTTCCAGATCATTCGTGAAGTCCCCGCAGGCCATCACCTCTTCCATACCAATCCCCATAAGTCCCGCCAGTTCCCGGACTCCCGTCGCTTTATTACACTGTATCGGTCCCAGCTCAACCGCTACATCGGAGTACGTCGTGATCCAGTATTGGGAGGAATATGGCTTTAAAGCCAATCTGATCCTTTCTATTTTTCCTGTCCTGTGTTCATCCATAAACATGATTTTAACAAATTTTTGTTCTTTCCAGTCCACTGCATGAAAATCCAGCAGCTGCTTAAACCGGTTTCCCATTTTCCGATGTTCCGTAACATAATCGGTAACACTCAGGGCGCGCTCCTGGTATGCATCGGAACAGGTTACCGTAAGCCCCGCCTGATCTGCGTCATTTATGATGTCCCTGATCGGTTCTGCGCAGAAGCCTTTCATCAGTACACAGGTGTCATCTACAAACACGCACGCCCCGTTTGCTGCAATATACGGTTCCGTGACATGCAGCTTCAGCCGGATATCCTCGATTAATTCCTTCGTTCTTCCGGAAGCGAGAGAAAAATAAATGTGTTCATTTCTGCACTGATCCACAATCTGAATCAGCTCCGGGATCACGGTTTCCGAATGATCAATCAATGTGCCATCCACGTCGCACACAATTAATTTTACCCCCATAATTTCTCCTGCCTCTGCTGGCTGCCATATCTTTACGGCAGCCATATATTATTTTCACTCATTTAAAATTTCCAGACACTGCTTTTCAGTCTTATCCAGAACCTCTTTGGCAGAGACATTCTCGTCCATGAGGAACTCAGTTACCATATCTTTAATGGCCTTATGCACTTCTGGTCCCTGTTTTGAAATCGGTCTGGCCAGAATGTACTGCAGCTGATCCACTGCTACCTTAAACTGCGGCTTTTCCGCATAGAAGGCCTTCATGGCATCACTCTCCACGGCACTGTTTGTCACCGGAACGTATCCGGTATTCTGTGACGCATAAATCGTCTGCTCATCCTCCAGCACCCATTTCATGAATTCCCATGCCGCATTGGTCTCCTCTTCACTCTTATTGGAGGTAATAATTAGATTAGCGCCTCCTGTTGGAATCGCAAACGTCTTATTTCCCGGCAAAAATGCAGTCGCGCAGTTAAATCCGTTGTCCTTTGCCACATCCAGGAAGTAATTGATATCCGCTACCGAAGCGAAAAGCATAGCGCAGTTCTGAGATGCAAATTCTGCCTTCGACATATTGCTGGAATCGCTTCCGAAGAGAATATTGACTCCGCCTGTTTTCTGCAGATCTCTCCAATAATTTAATACGGATTCACCGGCTTCATTGTTAAAGTTAAAACCATTTTCTTCTTTGTTAAAAATGGTTCCGCCAGCCTGTCCTAAAAATGCCTCAAAATACCATTCATTTACGATCGGGAAACACAGGGCGTCTTTCCCCTGCGCCGCCATCACTTCCGCATAATGTGTAAGCTCATCCCAGTTTTCCGGTCCCTTTGGATCGAGTCCTGCGGCTTCCAGCATATCCGTATTTACGAACATCAGAGGCGTACTGCGCATATACGGAAGTGCGTAAAGCTTTCCGTCCACATAGGAATTCGTCATAAGGCCTGTATTAAAATTGTTCAGATCATACCCGTCCCGGGCGACAAGATCCGTTAAATCCCTTGATATTCCCGACCGGGCGAACGTACCGACCGAAGCCGTTTCGTTCATCGTAATGGCAGGTGCTTCCCCTGCTGCAAAAGCAGCCTGTGTCTTGGACTGCACATCGTCATAGCTGCCCTGATAGGATGCCACTACCTCAATCTTATCCTGGGACTCGTTAAACCGTCTGGCCAGCTCCTCGTTTGTCTCTCCGATCTTATCTCCCCAGGCATACCAGAACTCGATTTTTACCTTTTCTCCTCCGTTATCGGCTGCCGCTGTCACGTTCTCCGCCTGTGTGGTTCCCTGGGTATTATCAGGCACCGCAGCCGTCTCTTC